>NZ_JBNHEQ010000167.1:79811-85005 GCF_050016015.1 Dapis hubbardiae BLCC-M172 | reverse complement strand
TAACTGATAACTGATAACTGATAACTGATAACTGATAACTGATAACTGATAACTGTATTTCCTATTCCCTAAAAATGAAAAAATATTATCGTGAATTTTTAATTAGAAATTGGCAACAAAATGACCGTCAAATAGCAGCAAATATTATTGGTTATGTTCTCGCTGAATATAATCTCAAATGGGAACCTGAAGGAGCAGATCGAGATGTCTTAGAAGTAGAAAAATTCTATCAAAATATAGGAGGAGAATTTTGGGTAATAGAACGACAAGAAAAAATAGTAGGAACTGCTGCATATTATCCAATTGAACGAGGTAATAAAGCAGTCGAAATTAGAAAAATGTACCTATTACCAGAAATTAGAGGTCAAGGTTTAGGAAAATTCTTATTAAAAGAATTAGAAAAAAGAATTGCTGAATCTCAATTTCAAGAAATTTGGATAGAAACAGCAACAGTCTTACAAGAAGCTGTTAAATTATATGAAAGTAATGGTTATCAATTAACAACTGGCGTCGAAACAAAACGTTGCGATCGCATTTATAAAAAAGTTTTGTGTCCTATAGTAGTAGACTAAAACAACTCACTGTGATATAATAAAATTTTTATTCTCTATTTCCTATTAGACATCTCCAATAATAAAAAATACAATCAATTATCCGACTTTCTACTCCCTACTCCCTATTCCCTATTCCCTATTCCCTAGATTATGTATTTACGTTATCTAATACCCTTTTTTGACCCCAAAGTCCAAACATGGGCAATAGAAGCTAGATTATTACGATGGTTAACATTTCTCTGGTTATCTATAGGTCTAGTAGTATTATTTTCAGCTTCTTATGCGAGTGCTGCAACAGAATATGGAGATGGCCTCTACTTCTTTAAACGCCAATTAATATGGGTTTTAGTAGGGATGGTAGGATTCAATGTAGTTGTTTATACCCCCTTGTCTCGAATATTACAAACTGCCAAAGTAGGCTTAATTCTGATACTTACTCTATTATTGATAACCTTGATACCAGGAGTAGGAACCACTATTAATGGAGCAACTCGCTGGATATCTTTAGGCCCAGTCATTATTCAACCCTCTGAACTAATGAAACCTTTCCTGGTACTACAAGCAGCTTATTTGTTTAGTAAATGGAATCGCGTGAGTTGGTTAGTTAGAATAACTTGGTTATCCATTTTTTCTGTGGTACTAGGATCTATTCTCCTACAACCTAACTTGAGTACCACAGCTTTATGTGGTATGATTCTATGGTTCATTGCCTTTGCTGCTGGACTACCTTACTTTTATCTTGGAGGTATCGCTTTAGCTGGATTTCTTTTAGCCACCATTAGTGTCAGTATTAATGATTATCAAAGGAGGCGGATTCTTTCTTTCACGAATCCTTGGTCAGATGCAATGGGTGATGGTTATCAGTTGGTTCAAAGTTTATTAGCAGTTGCTTCAGGAGATATTTGGGGACGTGGTTTTGGACTATCTCAACAAAAGTTACATTTTCTTCCTATTCCCTATAGCGACTTTATATTTTCTGTTTATGCTGAGGAGTTGGGTTTTGTAGGGGCCTTAGTATTATTTCTCTTATTAGCTATGTACAGTATTCTTGCTTTGAAAGTTGCCTTTAGAGCTAGACTCATGGAACATCAACTTGTAGCAATTGGAGTGATGATAGCCTTAGTAGGACAGTCTTTACTTAATATAGGTGTTGCTACTGGGGCACTACCAACTACAGGTTTACCATTACCACTATTTAGTTATGGTGGTAGTTCAATGATTGGTAGTTTGCTTTTAGCTGGATTATTAGTTCGGGTTGCTAGAGAAGAAAATCAGGCAGAAGTTTTAATCTTAAAAGAACGTCGTAAACGACGGCGACGCTATGTGCAATAAATTTATTCCATTTTTTGTATTAGCTAGAAATAGCAAATTAAGTTTTGTGATTAGTATTTCTGTCAAATCCAAACAAATCTGATGAGTTGGCAAAATTCTCATTTCTCAAGATTAGATGGCGATATTTATCTATACTCAGCCACCCCTGCTGTTTTAATTTTCCTAATAGTCTAGTCACAGTTACTCGTGTTGTACCAATTGCAGCAGCAATATCTTGATGGGTCAAGCGAATATTTAACCTAGTACCATCACCCAGACATTGACCAAATTCTTGCTTTAACAAAAATAATAGCTGATGTAGGCGGTCTTCTACCCGTCGTTGTCCAGCGATCGCTAATAAAGCCTCTGTTTGCCTAAATCGTCTTCCTAACTGAGGCAACAACTCTTGGGTTAGTTTTGGAGAAGCCTCTATTTCGATCATTGTGTAGCACATTAAACAAACATCTGACAAAGCAGTTGCCCGATAAGTTTGCAAGTAAGAAAAACAACTGCCAAAGCACATAGAAGGCCCTGCCCAACCCAAAAGACCTTCTTCACCCACTGGATAAACGGTACTGAGTCGCACTAAACCCTGACAAATTTGCCAAATACCTTGGGACACTAAAGGTATTGTTTCTCCTTTCTGATAAAAGTGTAGATGACGTTCAGAGTCTACATGATGCTGATTAGTCTCTATAATTGCTCTTGAAGTTGGAGCCATGTTTAAATATTTTTACTTAACACAATACTGGTTTCTGATACACAGCATCCAGTGTATCTCAGTCAAGTAAAAATTAGGTAATTAAAAGATTACTAATAGGTTAAGCTTTTTGAAGTCAGAAGTCAAAAGTCAGAAGTCAAGAATTGAGAATTACCTCTCCTTAAAAAGAAGAGGATTGACGAACAGGAAAATTTTTATTTATTATCCCCTTAAAAGGGGAGGCTTTAAACCACAATATTTCGGTCAAATTTTTCAATTACATGACCTCACGTTACAACCAAAACGTTGTAGGGACGTTCCATGGAAGGTCCCTACTGTGGTCTACCTAAATGAAAGTGGCTGTATAGATAAAAAGAGGTATTATGCTCTAGGGGTTTAATTATCGCGGCGACGCTTGGTAAAATAACCAATACCAGCAACTGCTATTATCCCTAAAATATTAACAGGTTCAGGAGTCTTGACAGATAACTTTTCTACAGCAACATTATCAATCAGTAAAGCTGAGGTCTTATCAGTTCCATCTAAATCATAAACTGCTATGCCCACCGTGTAATTGCCAGCAGCAAGATCTTTTGATAATGTGCCTTGAGATTTTTTAGCAAATTCACCTGGTGTCAGGGGACCAGGGAAATCACCTTCACTTTGGGCAAAAGTCTCAATCACCGTATCTGTCCCGTCATATATAGTTACAATCGCGCGATCTGAAGGAACGTCAGGAAAAGAAGGAGCCCCAGGCAAAGGAGGAAGCTCAGACGCAGGATTTCTATCTCCATCGTTGGTAAGAAACTTCCAATCAAAACTCAGAGTAGAATCATCATCTAAAGAAACAGCTTGTTTGATTGCTGACCCTTCTTTAGAATCTAGTACTGATGGGAACGGAGACATTCCAGGAGGAAGCGGAGGCGCTCCTGGTAAAGGAGGAGGAGTAGGCACAGATATTTGTAAGTCATTATCTGCTAACCCAAGAAATTTTGTAGTTGAGGGTCATTGTTCCTGGCAACAATGGCATCAGTACCTGAAAAATTATATGCACCATTATTACCAATAATATCGTCATATCTGAAGGTTGTTGCAGTGGTTAACAAAGCCTGATAGGAGCCATCTGTTGGATCGAAACCGTTGAAAGTACCTATTGTCCTGACATCTCCGATAATCTCCCAATCAGTGAAGTCATCTTCAAAACTGCCGTTGCTAAATGCTGCTGCTTGAACTGGTTTAGAAGTTAGAGTGCTTAAGCTCAGTAAGCTGAGGGTAGCAACTGGAAGCAAGGAAAGACCACGGAAAAGGGATTTAGAAGTTGATAAAAGTTTGAAGATTATTTTTGGATTTGAATTAATTACAGAAATTGAGGGTTGATGCAACTTGTATTGTGAGAAAACGATTGAGTGGAGTGTTCTATTGAGCGGACTCAAATTCATTTAAAATTATAGCAGATGACTTTCTAAAATAGTAGCATATAATTTGCTATATTTTCCCGGTTTACAAAGTTCATGTTGTCGGATTTTTAGAATTTAATGTACTCAAATTTACCTAAAAAAATTATAGCAGATGACTTTCTAAAATGGTAGCACATAATTTGCTTATTTTCCCAGTTTACAGAGTTCATGTTGTTGGATTTTTAGAGACGTTGCACGCAACGTCTCTATGAGAATCCCTACCAGACTTAAGAATGGATTATCTGTGAAACCTGCTCAAAGAAATAAGTAGCAGGAAGCCTAAACAATCATATCTGTGTTCGGATCAAACACATTGCCGTCAGGATTTATGGATGAAACTTCATTGAGAACAACGATGTTTTCTATATATTGTGGATCAGTGTTCCCATCAGGAGCGATGGCGAACCATGTTACATCTATTCCATAATAAAGTCCCAAATCATAGGGGATGATGTAGAAATTATCAATGGCATCCTGAGCAGTTCCTTGTGGGAATGCGGTAGAGAAGTTTGATTCTTGTGTATTCCCAAGTAGAATACTGAAATCAAGTTTATCAATACCACTCTGGAAGTCGGTTAGTTCATCGTGTTGATCCAATAATTGTGTGTAGACGAATATGTCATTTCCATCACCTCCAGTTAGGACATCCGCGCCCTCAAAAGCAGTTATGATGTCGTCACCTGGAGTTCCTTCAATCGTGTCCATACCACTGGTACCATTGATGATGTTAGGAGTAGGTTCAGCTAGCTCGAATGGAATCTCAGCCGGGTCTTCTAGACTCTCAACAGTACCTCCATTGGGGTCAGTACCTGTAGCAGTTGCCACGTTATCTACCACTGGGTCAGCAACTCAACCATCAATATCTGCCTGAGTTAAGGTGTAAGTTCCTGTCCATTGTTGGGTTTCCCCTGGAGACAAGTCAGTATCTGCTGGAGCAGTAATGGCAATCAGACCAGGTAAGTCGAAGGATTTTTCGTTAATCGTGACACCAGTGATTAAGACATTGCCATCGTTGGTGACATCAAAGGTGTAGCTGAGTTGGTTGCCTGGATTGAGACCGTCATCACCTACATCAACGTAGCTACCTTCCTTAATTAAGGAGAGTAGTGGAACTTGCAACTCATCCACAAAGTCTTTGCCAGTATCGGCTTCACCAGGGTCAACGGTTACTG
>NZ_JBNHEQ010000167.1:50675-79711 GCF_050016015.1 Dapis hubbardiae BLCC-M172 | reverse complement strand
GGATGTTGTTGACGATGCCATTATCTTCATTGTCTCCATCATCTCCACCATCTACTTCCGATACATCACTGTAGTTAGGTAGATTGGTTTCAATGACGTTGTAGTTACCCGGTTCTACACCTGTAAAGGAGTATGTACCATCGGGGTTAGTCGTAATTGGAGTCCCGACAGTTGTGCCATCAGGTAGTTGTAACTCAATGGTCACGCCACCGAGGCCATTGCCATTATTATCGGTAACTTGACCTGATATGGAACCAGCATTGGGAGCATCCACAAAGTCTTTGCCAGTATCGGCTTCACCAGGGTCAACGGTTACTGGGATGTTGTTGACGATGCCATTATCTTCATTGTCTCCATCATCTCCACCATCTACCTCAGATACATCTTCATAACCAGGTAGGTTGGTTTCTACTACGTTGTAGTTACCCGGTGCTACGTCTGTGAAGGAGTAGTTACCACTAGCATCTGTAGTTGTTGTACCTACAGAGTTACCACCCTCATCAAACAATTCGATGGGCACATTTTCTAGTGGGTTATTCTCATCATCGGTAACTTGACCGGAAATGGAGCCCAAAACTATCTCATCAACGAAATCGTTACCTGTATCGTCTTCACCAGGGGCAACAGTCACAGGGATGTTGTTAACAATGCCATTATCTGGATGATCCTCATCATCACCACCATCTACCTCGCTCACATCTTCATAACCAGGTAGGTTGGTTTCAATCACACTGTATTCACCAGGTGCTACATCTGTGAAGGAGTATGTGCCGTCTTCATTTGTAGTTGTTGTGCCTACGGTCTGGCCTTGGTCATCCTGCAATTCCAGTTCTACACCTTCTAGAGGAGTATCACCCGTGCCATCGTTATCGGTATCTTCAAAAACGGTACCTGATATAGTGCCAACTTGCTCATCCACAAAATCATTACCCGTGGAGTCTTCATCTCCTGGTAACGTAACACTAATCAAGTTGTCGTCGTTGGGAGGATCGGTATCGCTGACATCAGAATAGCCATCCAAGTTAGTTTGACGAACAGTGTAATCACCCGCCTCTAAGTCAGTGAACTCATAATTGCCATCTACATCAGTAGTAGTGGTGGCAATCACGTCATCCTCGCCATCAAGCAATTCCACCGTGACGTTTTCGAGGTTGACATCACCAGTATAATCGTTGTCAATATCCTCAGAAACATTACCGCTAATAGTGATCAGATTTATCGGCACTTCCTCAGAATCGCTGCTCGGAGGTGTCTCATTGGTATCAACTGTGGCAATGTTGTCGATATCCCCATCGCCACCACCATTGGTCTCAATGTCAGACTCCTGAACGGTATAGCTTCCCGTGTAAGTCCAAGTTTATCCACTCTCTAAAATGCCATTAGGGTTTAGAGACTCAACAGGGTTACTCAGATTTCCGCCTAAGAGGGGGTCTGTTACCACGACACCTGTTAGGTCTTGGAAACCGACATTACTAACCGCAATTTCATAATTAATGACATCGCCAACCTGGTCCACAATGCCATCGCTATCCGGGGTCCCATCTGGAAGCGATCGCCCCAAGAATCCTGGTTGAAAACTTCAACCGCACCTGCCATGAGGGAACCTGGATCGTCTGGGAAGGCAAAGCGGGTCACGGCAATAGGCAGTGTAGCCTAAATCAGGTCAGCCCCATCATACAGGATGGTGTTGGGATTTCGGTAGTTATTGGTAGAAGGAATAGCATTATCCAGGACAATTGCATCGCCAGATTGAAGAACGTCGTCAGCGTTAGTTGAAACTCCTGGTGCTGCACCGTTAGAGACGTCACCATCCCCCCATATTTCTGTGCTAGCCTGCTTATTGTCGGTATCATTAGGGTTTGGATCGTAACCATCTTCCCAATGATCGTAATAGACAATTGTATTATCTGCAGCCACAGCTACTGATATTACATTGTTGATATCGCCATCAGCATTATTATTGATCGTATCAAAAGTCTCGAATAAATCATCTTCTGGCAGTGGCACATAGTAACTCTGTACCGGTTCATCAAGTTGAGACATAGTTATCAGTTATTCTCCGAATAAATGAAAGGAATAAAAGCAGTAGCAATACTGCATAAGCCCTATAACGTAAGTTTTTTAAACACCCTTTCCAAATTCAAACTTTTCACACAGTTAATATTTGCTTTGATCCTTACATAAACTAGGATACAGCCTCTCTAAAATATGTTATTAATTTCGTAGACTTGCTTATTCCCAACTATAGTTTTGACTATAAGAAAATTGCAATAGAAAATTAGTGTTTTCATCAAAACTTCATCAAAGCTTCATAAAATTTCCTCTCTAGAAATGTATTAGTTTTTTGATATTTCTAAAATCTAATTTAAGGATTTCCTGTAGAAAAATTATCCCAAAATCTGTTGTGCTAAATGTTGTATAGACAAGTTATATTAAGCTATTTCAGATTATCTAGATTGTCAATAGCGATAATTTTACTTGCACCATCATGCTGCATTTTGTTATTAATTTAAAATTTAATAAAAATTTAACAATCGTAGAACAACGAATAAACGTTGATATAATAATTATTGCTTATAGCTATATTATCAGTTACACCAAGCTTTTTCTTTACCGAATCTTTAAAAAACCTAGATTTAGGATTTGATTTTGTAGCACAAAAGATTATGTTTTTAGGAAATATCAGATCTGGGAATTGAGATTTAGAGTGATATTAAATCTCGTCTTCTCAGAGAATTTAGTGAGTGGACATCTCCTATAATTCGAGAAGTGGGGAATTACGGGAGTAGGAGAGTAGTGGATTGTTTCATCTAAAATGTTCTGTTAGATGGCGAGTGTGGGGAGGGCGGGAAGTGTGGGGAGGGTGGGGAGAAAAAGACACCTGGAAACAAAAATCTATTGCACAGTTTTAGCTGTGTCAGTCTAGTAGGGGAGACATAGAGTTGTCGCTAAATAGAGGTAAAAAAAACGCTAAAACCCAGATAGGAAAATAATTACCAGCGTTTTTAGTTGCCAATAGCTATAATCTTTAACCGGGAAGTAAATTTTTGAGCCACGAGTCGTCTGTAGATATGATATAGGAAATACAACGATAAAGATGGAAAAATATTCTAATATACCCGATCTCCCTATCTCCCCATCACACTGTCTATTTTTCAAGCTTTTGCCTGTTCTCTGCTATAGATATATAGAAGCCCTAACCGTATCTCCAGAAAATAGGTCCTGGTGGAGAAGTATAGCACTACCCATTCAGGTTAGGGCAGTTATAAATCATGGAACCCTTTAACAGTCTACTGTTCCCTGTTCCCTATTCCCTATTCCCTATTCCCTAGCGCTATAATTGATAAAAAATGGGTAATAATTGATTTGATGATGGGATGAGTGGGAGATATCTAATACACCCCATCTCCCCATCTCCCCACACTCCTGTCGGGACGTTGCATGCAACGTCCCTACCCCTACTATCAATCTATAATTTTAAATAGATCCCTTCAGGGGTTCTATACTCGTCTAAACTTATGTTACAGGTCGCAATAATTCTGAACGGAAATTTTGTCGAACTTGAATATTAAGATATCGTCTTTGCAAAACTTGCCATTTTCGCAACGCTTGCTCCCGACTTTGTTTAAGTTGCTTTGCCAAGTTGGGCAGAATTTTGTCAATGTTAGATTGCAATATCTTTTCCAGAAATTCTCTTAAAACTGCACTATCCTGAATATCACCAAGATATTCTTGGAGTTCTTTCATATCTCTTAAATAAGCCTCATAAGTTGAACCGTAAAATTCAGTAAACAAACTCATCTGGTAACGAACCCGCTTCACTTCTTTACGCAAACTATGTAGGTTTTCTTCCTCAGCATCACTAATATTTATAGCAGAGGTATCATTATTAATTTTCACAACTTGATATTTGGAATTCGTTTTTTGTAGCAAAAAATCCTGATTATCACTTGTTTCTAAATCCTCTTTTTCTACCCCTACTAACCAGCCTGGATGAAGAAATAATTTACTAATTTCAGGTAATAACAAATCTGGCAATACTTCTTGAATTGGTAGTTGAGAAATATCTGTATAAATTGGGCTATCTAACCATTCCTGCAATTTCTGTTTCAACATTAGATAACTCTTATCTCCAAGTATTGCCCTTACTTTTTTAAAAGCGTGGCGACGCTGTTTTCGCAACTGCTGCATAGCCTTATCCAGCTCAATTTGTTCTAGAGTAGGTAAATTTGGTTTATAGCGATTTTCTAGAGCTTCTAAAAGCACATCTAAATCCCTTAAACCACCTAAACAACGAGCAATTTTACCAATCTTTTGATCTTGAGCAGCTTTTGGTAAAGCTACAACAGGTCCAAAACCTTGAGCAGCAGAGCGCAAACGACGCATACCTACCCGCATTTGATGGAGTTCCTCTGGATCTCGATCTTTTAGTACCTCTGGTTCATGTTTTAGAGTTTTCTGAAAATGCTTTTCAAAGGCTAAAGATGCCCAATCTCCAAGGCTATTGACTTGAGGCAATACTTGTGTTGTCATAGTTAATTGTCACCCTAACTCAACCTTGGCAGTGATTCTTACAATATTCTGCCAAACTACTATAATAACACTTTTTTTTACTTATTAACAACTTGTTTTGTGAAGTTATTTGAGCAATACTTAATACTTAGAGCTTTTTGAATAACTATTAAACCTTGTAAAGGCCAGAATATCTCGTCTTTTCGTAAGTGCTGGCTATATCATCCTAAATCAGAAATCAAACGTTGAGTTAAAATCAAAACTGCTATAGCAAGCACAAAAAAACCAAATCCCTTCTTAAGTTGTTTGGCCTCAATCAACTTAGTTAAATAAGCACCACTAACAGTACCAACTCCTGCTGCAAGTGTAAAAGAAGCAATTAAAGAAAAATTCAAAACCACTTGGTCTAAATAACCTGCAAACCCTGTTACTGACTTAAAAGCAATAATCAGTAACGATGTGCCGATCGCTTCCTTCATCGGAACTCCACCCAAAAGCACCAAGGTCGGAATAATTACAAAACCTCCACCAATACCTACAAAACCTGTTACAGTTCCTATCCCTAATCCTTCCAGCATCATCAACAACCCATGATTTTGAGGTGAATGTGGTAATTCATTCTGCAACTGATTTAGCTGACCCCAAATCATTGACACGCTGGCAACTAGCATCATTATGGCAAAAACAATCAGTTGAATAGTATCTGTAATAAGTGGTAGTGAAGCGAGACGTGCCCCTAAAAAAGCCCCCAACATTGCAGGAGGAGTAAAAATTATGGCAACTTTGAAGTTGACATTTCTCTCTAGCCAATGAGGAATAAGTCCTATTGAACTTACTATACCCACCACCACAAAACTCATGGCAATAGCTTCTTTGGCATCCAATCCCATAACATAGATTAAAACTGGAATTGCCAACATAGAACCACCACCACCCATTAATCCTAGACTAATGCCAATAGCGACTGCTAAGAAATGACCAATAATCCAAACTAACATGAGTAATACCGTTTCACGGAAATAAAAAGTTAAGAGTCAAAAGTTAAAAGCAAGATTTTATAGGCTAACAACTTTGACTATGAAGTAATTTCAGGAAATTATTTCACATTTAAAGTTTGAAACTATTTGTGACATCTTTAAAGTGATTTACTACAAATATAACTTATATCATGTTTCGTAAAACAATTAATAATAGTAGCTCTAATTGTTACGCTAACCCCTGTCCAATTATTCAGTTTCAGTAATGAGCCACTATAAAGGGCGAGGCTTTAAATGTAAGGTGGTGGTGCATTGTAATTATTTTTGTTACGAGGCATGGCAGTGGGAGCATCTTGCTCCCGTGCTAGGCATTGCTTATTCCTATTTACCATTACTATGCAGGACTACCAAATCTAAATCATCGGTAATTTTACCACAGTTTTGATTCGCTGGCACAGCTTCTGCCATTTTTTTTGGATAAGGCAAATTTAAGGTGGCCATAAATTGAATAAAATTCAAGCGATCGCGACCGACAAAACGAGGATTAAATTGTTTTTCTTCCCCAATGGTAGAAACAGTCTGACCTTTGTAGTCGTGACCGGGATAAACTAAAGTATCATCGGGAAGGGTAAATAACTTTTGAGTAACTGCATCATATAAGACTCCTGCATCTCCCCCTTGAAAATCTGTCCGACCACAACCTCTAATCAATAGTGAGTCTCCTGTAAGTAGGTATTTGTTGTTTACTAAATAGGCTAAATGGCAGTCTGTATGACCGGGAGTAGCGATCGCCTGAATTTGAATTTCTCCTACTTCCAATATTTCTCGATCTTCCATAAAGCGATCGGCACAAGTCACTTGAGCGTTTTTTGGCACAACACCTAAACATCCCGTGACTGTCTTTAGTTGACCAGTTCCTGTAATATGGTCTGCATGAATGTGTGTTTCCAAGCAATAGTCTAGTTGTAATCCTAATTCTGTTAATAATTGCAAGTCTCGTTCGACCTGTTCAAAAACAGGATCAATTAACACTGCTGTTTTATTTGCCTCATCAGCGAATAGATAAGTATAGGTGCTTGTTATTGGGTCTATTAGTTGTCGAAATAGCATTTGTTTGCTGATTTATTGAAATAAATATTTAGAAATTTGGCGTTGGTTAATTGAGCTATGAAATCTAAGGAGAATGTTATAAGAAACCGGGTTTGTTGGAGACAGATGTAGTAAGGCATCGGCATCTAATACAAACCCGGTTTCTACAATGCCAGAAAAATCATAGCTAAAATCATCAACACCAGAAATTTTAGTATAAACTTAAAACTCTTGCCATATTGATACTCTCAATTTTTGATTCACAGAATTGAACATCAAAAAAATTCACATAGGTGGCGATCGCTCTGACTAACATTAGGATTATTTTGCAGATAATCTCCCACCCACTCACAACCGAGTTTTATCAGATTTTCTAGATTGAGATTCCACAAAATTACTTTGCCATCTGTGCTACCAGAGGCAATCATTTGACCATCTGGACTAAAACAAATACTATTGAGACCACGGGGATACCCTTGAAAAGTATGTAATTCCCTGCCATTAAGATTCCAAAGTTTAATAGTTCTATCCATACTCGCAGAGGCAAGAATCTGACCATCTGGACTAAAACAGAGGCTATAAATCCTACGACTATGTCCCTTAAAAGTTTGTAGTTTAACTCCCTCAAGACTCCAAAGTTTAATAGTATCATCATCACTAGCAGTAGCAAGTAGCTTCCCAGTAGGGTCGAAAGTAACTGTAATCACAGCATTCCCATATTCTTGAAGAGTTTGTTCTTCCTTGCCATCCAAATGCCAAAGTTTGATGCTACCATCCTTACTCACAGAAGCAATTATTCTGCCATCTGGACTAAAACTGACATGAAAGACTGCATCTGTATGTCCATCAAAAGTTTGTATTTCCTTACCATCTAGACTCCAGAGCTTAACAGTGCTATCGTAACTAGCAGAAGCAAGGGTTTGACCATCGGGGCTAAAACTAACATCATAAACTCGTTCTCTATGTCCCTGAAAAGTTTGCAGTTCCTTGCCATCTAGACTCCAGAGTTTAATAGTTTCATCTTGACTAGCGGAAGCAATAATTTTCTGAGTAGGGCTAAAACTCACGCTATAAATTCTACCTGTATGACCATTAAGGGTTTCTAGTTCTCTGCCATCAATATTCCAAAGTTTAACAGTGGTGTCATAACTAGCGGAAGCAATAGTTTGACCGTCAGGGCTAAAACTGACATTACTAACCTCATTGCTATGACCATTGAAAATATTTCGTTCTGTGCTTTTAAGTCTCCAGAGCCTAATTGTATTGTCCCTAGAAGCAGAGGCAATAGTTTTACCATCTGGACTAAAACTGACGCTATAAATTCTATTACTGTGACCACGGAAAGTTTGTACTTCCTTGCCCTTAATATTCCAGAATTTAATGATTTTGTCAGCACTAGCAGATGCAAGTATCTGACCATCAGGGCTAAAACTAACCGCATTTACCCAATCTCTGTGACCTCTAAAAGTTTTTAATTCTTTGCCATCTAAATTCCAGAGTTTGATAGTTGTGTCTGAACTCCCAGATGCAATCATTTGACCATCAGGACTAAAACTGACGCTATTAACGTTATAAGTGTGCCCAATAAAGGTTTTCAGTTCCCTACCATCTAAACTCCAAAGTTTGATAGTTTTGTCAGCACTGGCAGATGCAAGAGTTTGACCATCTGGACTAAAACTGATGCTAGAGACCCGATTTTTGTGTCCAATCAAAGTTTGTAACTCTCTACCATCTAAACTCCAAAGTTTAATAGTTTTATCAAAACTTCCAGAAGCAAGAGTTTGACCATCCGGACTGAAACTAACACTGTTAAGCAGATCGGTATGTCCTGTTGTAAAACTTTGTAATTCTGTTCCGTCAATACCCCAAAGTTTAATAGTTGTGTCCGCACCGGCAGATGCAAGTATCTCACCATCAGGATGGAAACAGATGCTATAGATACGATCGCTATGCCCCGTAAAAGTTTTTAATTCTTTACCACTAATACTCCAAAGTTTCAGAGAATTATCCCTACCAGCAGAAGCAATCAAAGTACCACTAGGGTTAAAACAAACACTACTTACTCCGTCTTTATGTCCTTCCAAACGATTACGCTCTCTAACTCCATAGACTGCCTGATGCAGTGCTGTTACCACGAGCATTTCAGCATCAGCTTTTGTTCTAATTGATTTGGATAATGATTGTAGAATTTTGGCTGCCCTCAATGCTTCTAGTAATGCCTCAAACTCTTGACCAGCGAGAAATAGTGTTTTTGATGAGGCACTTTTGAGTAATACTTCTAATATCTGATTTGCCTCAGCTAATATTTGAGCTGCTTGTCTTTCTGCTGCCAATGTCTGTTGCATTTCTTGTTTATCTAGTTCTTGACTTGCCGTTAAAAACCGATAATCTTGCTCGCTCAAACTCTTAGCTGCTGCCCATGCTAGAGCTTCCTGTAAAGCTTGACCCCGCAAAAGTCGCGACTCATCCTGATAACCAGAAGCTAACCAAGCAGCAAAAGCTTCTGAATAAGGTCGTAAACCTGCTAATTCTTTCTCTACCCAAGTAACATTAAATACTGACTGATAAATTCGGTTAGCTACTATTAATTTACCTTCAGACTTTACTACTAAACCAGTTAGTCGCAGTTCCATTTGTTCGGGACTGTCATCTGCCACAACTCCCCCATTATTCAAAATCTGCTGATACAAACCTAATAACCGACTTGCCCGTTTTTCATTGACTAAAAGGCGATCGCTTATGGTCTTTAAATGTTCTGGATCGTCATGTATCCGCCAATTCTCCAGAATTTGTTTTTCTACTAAATTCTCTATCCATTCTGCCTCTTGATTTTTCCCAATCAAATCCCCATTTTTCTGAATTAAATTGCACAATTTTTGAGTTAAAAAAGGTTGCCCTCCCGTCCAAAATAATACAGCTTCTAATAACTGATTAATTTTTGCACTTTTGCCTCTCAAACCTCTACCCAAAGCAGCTACTTCTGAGATTTTAAAACCCGTTAATTCTATCGGCATACCAATATTAAAAGGAGTGCGTTTTTTATCCCTAATTAAATCTGCCGGAGTTGCCACACCAATCATCACAAAAGTTAATCTTTGATAATCTGAATTATCTGCTCTTTTGTTATAACAATCTCGAATTACGGCGAAAAAATCATCAATATTAAAAGGTAGACTGAGGGTACTATCAATTTCATCAATAAAAATCACAATATTTTGCTTAACAGTAGGCAGCAAAAAATCTCTGATAAACTTACTAAAACGTTTGACATTCGAGAGTCTATTTGTAACCGACCACCAATCATCAATATCAAAAAAATCGTCTAAATTTAAACTACTAACAATACTATCAATTACTCCAGCATACCATTGGTCAGGAGTAACTTCCCAAGTACCAACTTCTGTAATATCAATAGTTGCACAAGCAATTCCTTCTACTTCCAACCGTTGTCTAGTTTTAACTCTTAAACTAGATTTTCCCATTTGACGGCAGTTCAATACATAACAAAATTCACCAGTTTTCAAACCTTGATAAAGTTGTTCGTCGGCAAGTCTGGTTACATAAGTCGGAGCATCTGGGGGCAAACTTCCTCCCACTTGATAAATTGAATTTCCTGCTATATTCATAATACTAATAAAAATCTCCCTATAATTAAGAGTCAAAAATTGTTATAGCAATTATTATAATAAGTTAGGTACAAAGTTACAATTTTGAGAAAATAGGAAACAAAAAAAGAGCAAAAATAAATTTACCTTACCAACCTTAAAAATGCACAACAATAGTCAAAATTATAATTTTGTCAGCATTTCCTGCGGCATGCGGAGCTAACATTCATCAGCTAGCTTCCTGGGTCGGAACTGCCTTATCAGCCATTATTTATTAACTAATTTTCTTTATAATAGGAATTACTATTGAGCTGGTAGTTGGGCTTTAGCCCTAAGATAAAGATGATGGGCTAAAGCCCAACTACAAACAAAAAAATTATTATAATGAGCTTATTCAAACATGATATTACTATTCAAGCAGCAGAGCTAACTGCTAATAGTTAAATTACTATATTTTAACTCAATCAGGTATAGTATCAAAAGTAAGTAATATTTGGAAAGAACAGAATGAAAATTGCAATTATTGGTTGTGGTTATGTTGGCACTGCAGTTGCTAAACTCTGGAGCGAAAAAGGTTATCAATTAACTGTAACTACTACCTCCCCAGAACGAGTTTCAGAATTACAAAATATAACACCACAAGTAGTAGTAATGAAAGGCAATGACTCTAGCGCCATGCAGGATGTATTGCAAAATCAAGAAGTGGTATTGTTGAGTGTAGGTTTTCGCTCTCATATTGGCATGGAGTACAAACAAACATATCTAGAAACTGCCCACACTCTAGTGACTGCCTTGAAAAAAACTCCAACTGTACAGCAAATAATTTATACAGCTAGTTACTCAGTTTATGGTGACAAAAATGGTGAGTGGGTAGATGAAAATTCCCCCGTTACCCCTGCGACTGATAGTGGAAAAATTCTCCATGAAACTGAACAGGTGTTATTATCTGCATCCACTCCTCAACAACGAGTGTGTGTTCTACGTTTAGGGGGAATTTACGGTCCAGGCCGGGAGTTAGTGAAAATTTTTAGTAGGTGGGAAGGTCAAACTCGCCCTGGTAGTGGCGATCATTTTACCAACTGGATTAATTTAGATGATATTGTGGGAGGGTTAGAGTTTGCTAGAGAGAAACAGTTGCAGGGTATTTACAATTTGGTTAATAATGTACCAATACCTAGTCGAGAATTACTTGATGGTTTACACAAATATCAGGGTTTAGGAAAGATTTATTGGGATGCTTCCACCCCTTCAACACGCCTTTTTAATACTAGGGTATCAAATCAAAAATTGAGAGATGAAGGTTTTGAGTTAATTCATCCAGAAATTGTCTTTTCATTAATGGATAATTGATAATGGATAATTGATAATTACCTCTGGTTAAAACCGTTACGGAATTGAAGATAAGGAAATATCCTAGCACTTTTTTTCCCCTATCCAAGGGGAGGCTTTAAACCAGAATTATTTAATTATTAATAATTCGGTAATAGTATGTCGGGTTGAATAGTTAAATAAGAAGGGAGGAGTCAGGAGTCAGGAGTCAGGAGTCAGGAGTCAGGAGTTGGGAGTCATTTCAGTTATCACTTATAAGTACCTCCTGCTGTTTGCGCAGCATGACCTAGGAAACCAGAAGGCTTGAAATACTGAATATTCTTTATTTTATCCCCTTAAAAGAGGAGGCTTGAGACCCAAATTTTTCGGTCAGGAGTCGGGAGTCAGGAGTTGGGAGTTGGGAGGGAAGAGGGGAAAAAGAAAGAATAAAAAGGAGAAAGTTTTTTTATCACTAATTAGGGTTTGCTCTCAATTCTCAATTCTCAATTCTGAATTCGTTAACTATTTCCCAACTCCTGAGACCTTTCTTTTGCTGCCAAAACAGCTTCGATAATAGCAGAGCGAAAACCAGCACTTTCTAACTCAGCAATTCCAGTAATAGTTGTTCCCCCAGGACTTGTCACCCGGTCTTTCAACTGTGCCGGGTGTATTCCCGACTCCTGTAATAAAACCGCCGTTCCCAGAACAGTTTGCAATGCCAACTTGTAAGCGATCGCTCTGGGTAAACCCGCACAAACACCACCATCTGTCAATGATTCTATAAAAATTGTTACATAACCAGGTCCGGAACCAGATACCGCTGTAACTGCATCCATTAAAGTTTCCGGTACTTCCACTACCTGGCCTACAGATTCAAAAATGCGAGTAGCTAACTGCTTTTGTTCTGGTTGCACATTCTTCCCCGCAGCGATCGCGCTCATCCCTGCACCCACTGTTGATGGAGTATTCGGCATAACTCTAACTACAGGTTGTCCTGGAAAAGCTGCTTCCAACTTTTGCAAAGGCACACCTGCCATAATTGAAATTAGCAAAGGTAAAGTTTTCGCATGACTACCAACCTGCCAGTCTCCCAGTTGTGATACAACACTATCAAATATTTGGGGTTTAACTGCTAGTAAAAAAGCCTCCGTCGTACTCGTAACCACCAAGTGATTATCCGTAGTTACCTCTACGCCATATTCTTGTGCTAAAAAATCTCGCCTTTGTTGTTGCGGTTCACTAACTAAAATTTCTGAGGGTTGATAAACTTTTTGTTGCACTATGCGGGATAACAAAGCCTCTCCCATTACCCCACCACCGATTAAACCTAACTTAGCGGTTGCCATTTTTCAATTTAAAAAATATTATCAATTAGGAATTGGGAATGGAGTTTCTGATATATTATTTGAAAATAAAAAATATACTTTACTAGGAAATTATATTTTTACTTTATGATTTTAACCCCATACCCAAAGTTCCTTCACTATTGCATCATCTGAATTTGCTCAGGTTGCCAAACTTGAGACCCAGAAGTCCCCACACGAGGGCGCGGTTGAGTCTGTGACATTTCATTGACTACACCTGCTTGAGTTCTAACTTGGACACAGCTTGGTGTAAACAGAAAAATACTTTCTCCGATGCGTTCTTGATGACCATCAAGAGCATAAGTACCCCCTGCTACAAAGTCCACTGCTCTTTGAGCTTGGTCTGGGTCCATAATTGTTAAATTTAAAACCACAGATTTACGCTCCCTTAAGGCCCGAATTGCTTGAGGCATTTCTTCAAAAGTCCGTGGCTCAAGAACCACAACTTCTGACATTCCGTTTAAAGCGCCTGGCATTCCAATTACATTATTCATAACTGATGATCCCATTCCAGATTCTTGTGTAACAACTCCAGTAGTACCTGTGCTAGCATTAGCTGCCGTCGCAGTAGTGGCCCGATTTCTTAATCTGCGGTTACTGCGACTTTCCTCTTCAACAGGTACAGCAGCAGGAGGTTGCTGTTGTGGAGGATAAACGCTTTGATACTGTTCTCCTTCCATTTCATCGTAATCATATTCGTACTCAACTGGTTCGTTGAGTCCGACAAAATCTCTTAGTTTGGAAAAAAGATTATTCACTGTTATAATTCTCCGATACTATTTAGTTAACAAGTATTAGTATTTGTTAACAAATACACTTGGACTAAATTCAAGTGAGAGTGTATCTACCAAATGCTTGAGATTGAAAAATCTAGAGGGCTTAATTTTGACATCTCTAAAGATGAAAATTGGGCATATTATTTGGTTAACCCACCACATAACGGATAAATCCACTTATGCTTTAAGCCTCTTAACCCGATTGGTAGTGTACTATATTTTTATTTAAGTTGTATTGGATATAATATCAGCTTATTTAATCATCCTCTCACCAAATAAAGTTCTACCTAGTCTCACCATAGTAGCACCGGCAGATATGGCTAGATTATAATCTTCTGACATTCCCATTGACAGCTCCTGGATTTTTAGATTAGACAAATTTTTTTGGCTAATTTCCTGAGCTAACTCTTGGGTTTTCTCAAATACAGATAGGATTTGTAAATCGTCTAATCCTTGGGGTGGAATAGTCATTAAACCTTTAATTTTCAGATTTTGACATTGATTTAACTCTGTTAAGTCAGTCATTAATTCTGGTATACTCCACCCATATTTGTTAGGATCGGGCAAAATTTTAACTTGTAGGCAAATATTAGGACTAGAAGATAATTCTTCTGCTAAACTGTCAAGGCGTTTGGCCAGTTTTAAGCTATCTACGGAATGAATCCATTGAAAATGCTTTAAGGCTTTTACTACCTTGTTACTTTGTAAGTGGCCAATTAAATGCCAGGTAATATCTTGTAAATCTTGTAGTTGAGATTGCTTTGCTTCTGCTTCTTGAACCCTATTTTCCCCAAAATCTCGTATTCCTGCTGCATAAGCAGTACGAATAGTATCAGCCGATACCTGTTTAGTTACGGCAATTAACCGTACTGACTCAGGTAAGTTAGAGCGGATGTTTGTAATACGTTCAGCAATCGACTCAACCATTTTATCTCTTGATTTGAGAATTTTTTATTATAACTTTGGTTATTTCAGTTAACAGTTAGCCTCCTGGGTCGGAACTGCCTCTTGCCTCCGGAGGAGGAGCTGCGCTAACAGAGGAGCTATCCTACGGAATGCTCCGCTTTCCATGTCGCGTTTGCGTTAGCATTCCGTAGGAAAGCGAAACGTTAACAGTTATCAGTACCTCTGTTTGTTTGCGCAGCATGACAAACGGAAACCCAGAGGATTGAAATAATGAACTGTTATCTTTTCATCCCCTTAAAAGGGGAGGCGCATACCCTCTTTTTTTGGTTAAATACCCACACCTCCTTCTAGCTTTTAAAGCTATACTTTATAAACATCTTTAACATCAAACTTGACAAAATATACAAGTTATGTTTAGTTCTGCCAGGGTCTTTTTTAGGAGAAAAAGTTAATTGAAAAATACATTTTTTTGATAAATTTAAGTAGTTTTGCCAACAATACTATACTCCTTCTCCCTTCTCCCCTGCTCCTTGCTCCCCTGCTCCCCACATCCTTATAAGGGATAGCTTTTAAAGGGGAGTGGGAATGGGAAGACCAATCAATGTTATGTTTCTTAGATTAATTAGAAGTTAAAAGCAGTTATTATTGAAAAGTATTTTTGTGAACTTGCTGGAGTTTTTGGTAATCAGCCACTTGACCATTGCGACGTAGCTGGCGGAGACGAATTTCCACTATTAAGCGTGCCTCGGAGCGACCGACTGGTTCAAATTTTATACCACCTATTCCATTAGTTACTAAAAAAAATAAGCGTTGAGCATAGAGAGTAGTAAACAATTCTTGCTTATCCTCAACTAAGCACACCCTGTATAAAAGTCCAAAATTAGGATGGTTCATGTAAGTTTCGTTGGTCATTTAGGCTTCAAATCAGCAGATAATCACAAGATTTGCAAATAGTTTAGTGGCCTTTGTCAATTGACAGCCCCTATTATTTTAGATTTTAGACTTTCTGGTTAATACAGAAAATTTAAGTTTTTGTATTTTCTTAAATACGAGTGATAAGTGGATAAATATATCCATAAAAAAGAAAATATATATCTGTAAAATATTATATTTTCTCAAAATTGTGATTGTTTGACATTAGTTATAAGTCTCAATCTGCAATTTTGAGCTGAAAAATATCAACAAAATTAATTCAGAAAGTAAAACTAAATATTTCACAGCTCTTTTTACAAGGATTATATTTTACTATATAACAATACCAGATAATTACTTGTATAGATAAGAATATATTATTTTGTTTTAACCTTGTCCTCCCCAAGCCAACCTAATCCACCAGAATAACCCTAAACTAATCAATACTATCCAGTCTAATGCCTTTAACTTTAGATCGTGCCATTGTACTCTATGTTGGTCAGCAGTTGTAAAACCTCTGACTTGCATTGCACTGGCAATTTGATCGGCTCGCAATAGCAAATTTTCTAATAGTCTTTCTGATACTATTAACCACACCTGAGAAGCTTGTCGGAGTCCTAATTTTTTCCAGTTAATTGCTCTAGTTCTGACAGAACGAACTAAATTTTGTATTTCTTCTAAAACTAGAGGTATAAATCTTAAAGATAGGGTTAAAGTTAAACTTATTTCAGTTACAGGTAATTTTAATTTATTTAGGGGTTCCATTAAGTCTTCTATACCTGCTGTAATTTCTTCTGAGGCTGTGGTTAAAAGATATAGGTTGGTGCTATAAATTACTGTAAATAATAAGGTGGCAATACGAATGCCTAAATCTACGGATCGACGGGTTATAGTAATTGGATGTTGTTGGAAAATGATGTAGCTATAAGCAGTTGGTTGAGGTAGTTCGGTTAATTTTGGTTTTTCTGGGGTAGCTTCTTGAGAGGTTTGTTTTTCTAGTAAACCATAAAAGTTTTTCCAAGTTTTTTGTTCTGGTGCTGGTGGTAAATTAGCAGTTTGTTGAGCAAAAGCTAATTCATCTTTTGGTAGGCGTGGTTGATAGTTAATTGAAATTCCATCAGGAGCGATCGCTGCACTCATAAAAAATATTAAAGAGCAGAACATTAGTAGCCAACCCATTTGTTTTTTCCAAACTCGTAAAGGAATGGAGGCAGTAAATGTCAATATAATTAATATAACTACTAATATTAGACGCCAAATTGAACTTGCTAATACTGGACTAAGAAGAAAGCTCATTAGCCAAATTAATTTAACTCTAGGGTCAAGTTTATGTAGCCATGTTATGGGTTTTTCTAGATATAATCCTAGGGGAAGTGACCGCAGTAAATCCATATTAATTAAATAGTATAGCGCTACGCGCTAGGGAATAGGGAATAGGGAATAGGGAACAGGTAACAGCAAACCAACAAAAACTTTCAAGATTTATAAATTTCCTAACGTTTGGTTTGGCTGTTATCAAAGTAATAAGGAAGAAGATTTTTTATTCATATAAAAATCCTATTTTATTTATTCGTGTCAAAAATATTGCCACTTTTTGGGAATAATTTTGGAAGCAATGAGAATATTTCATTAATGAATAATTAACAATGAATAATTGATAATTATTTGATTGCCAACTTTTGTTCTAAATTGAGTAACTTTTGCATTTCAAAAGTTTACTTGTTACTCAAAGCTTAAAAATTTCATCATTATCCATTATCAATTATCTATTGCTAAAGAGGCTTTCAACCTCATATAAATTAATTATCAATTATCCATTATCCATTACTTCAAACACGAGTTGCTCTATTGACAGTATTTTGCTCTACATCTCTAGATTTTTTACCACGCCAAAGTAATCTAATTGGTGTACCTGTAAATCCTAAATGTTGACGAAATTGACCTTGGATATAACGTCGATAATTATCAGGAAAACGTTTAGGATCGTTGACAAATAATGCAATTGTTGGTGGTTTACTTGTTACTTGAGTTCCATAATAAATTTTACCTTGACGGCCTTGACGGCTAGTCGGAGGAGAATTCCAACTAATGGCTTCTTCTAATACTTCATTAATAACTGAAGTTGTAACTCGACGTTGATATTCATTAGCTGCATTATCAATCAAATCTATAATTTTTTCTACTCGTTTTCCAGTTAATGCACTAATAAAAATCATCTCAGCCCATTCCACAAAATATAGTCGCGATCTTACTTCTTGTTCATAAGTATAAATCGTGTAAGAATCTTTTTCTACAGCATCCCATTTATTCACCACAAGAACGCAAGCTCTACCATCTTCAATAATCCGATTTGCTAATTTTTGGTCTTGTTCTGTTACTCCATCTAAAGCATCAATTACAAACAGCACAACTTCCGCACGACGAATCGCTTTAAAAGCTCGATTAATCCCAAAAAATTCTGCTCCATATTCGACATTTTTCTTCTTTCTAATTCCAGCAGTATCAATCAAACGATAAGTTTTTCCATTCCGTTCTACTACAGTATCAATAGCATCTCTTGTTGTACCAGAAATAGGACTAACAATTGCCCGTTTTTCCCCAATAAATGCGTTTAATAAACTCGATTTACCCACATTCGGACGACCAACAATTGCTATTTTAATTTCATTAGTTTCTGGAATTTCTGCTGCTGGTAAATAGGTAATTAAATCATCCAATAATTCCCCAGTACCATTGCCATGAATACCAGAAATGGGATAAGGTTCTCCTAAACCTAATTCCCAAAACATAGCAGCTTGGGTCAATCCTTCTGTAATAGATTCACATTTATTTACTGCCAGGAGAGTCGGAACAGGTTGTTGACGGAGCCATTGGGCAATTTCTTCATCTCCTCCAGTAATACCCGTTTGTCCATCTACTACAAAAATTGCCACACTTGCTTCTGCTAGAGCGGCCATAGCTTGTTCCCGGATGAGAGGCAAAAATTCTGTATTATCGTCAAATACTAAACCTCCCGTATCCACAACTTGAAACTCTCGGTCTTGCCAATATGCGTTACGATATGTGCGATCGCGAGTTATTCCTGGTTCGTCATGGACAATGGCATCTTTACTTTCGGCCAAGCGATTGACGATTGTGGACTTCCCCACATTGGGCCTGCCAATAATAGCTACAATAGGTAAGGACATAGTTCTTTCAGTTATCAGTTATCAGTTATCAATTAGGGGTTACTGATTAAATATCAAAGGATTTACAGATAAAGGTTTTACCCTTTTTGGGTCGAGAAAAAGTACCTAGTTTTGAGCTGCTTTATGCTCAAAAATAAGCGTATTTTGGGCAAGAGTTGAGCAAAAAAATTACTCCTGTAGGGACGTTTCGCTGTGCGAGATGAAACGCATTTTTGCCTGTGCAACGTCCCTACCCTACTCCCCTACTCCCCTACTCCCCTACTCCCCTACTCCCCTGCTCCCCCGCTCCTCTACTCCTTAAAAAAGACTTTTTCAGCAAACCCCAATTAGCCTCCTGCGGAGGAACTTTGTTAACAGTACCTCATGCAATAGGGACGCTTAAAATACTGAAGTTTATTCTTTATAATCTCCTTTCCTTAAAAGGGGATACTTGAAACCTGATTTTTTGGTCAATTTTAATTAGTTTAGGTAAATAAAAAATATTCAACTTTTAATTATAGCAATAATTTAATAATTTTAATCAATAAAAAATCTGTGAGTATGGCAATAAGAAAATGTCTTAATAATCTAAATAGATGCACTCTTACTAAATGGTAATTTCCACTGGAAATAACTTCTTTTGAGCAAAAAAATAAGTGTCAAAAAAGAATTGAGGGAAGGGGTAGAATAGTTCCCCCCTCTCGGACTAGGAGAGTGGTTAGGAAAGAGGTTTTATATCATGTCCGGTAGCATCGGTATTGCAAGCGAGAAGGTAAGGAAGAAGGAAGAAGGAAGAAGGAAGAAGAAAGAAGAAAAGGAAAAACCTAATATGGCGGTAGATATTTCCTCAACTTTTACACGCTCCGATACCAACGGACATAATATTAATTGAGACATAGGTAATTAAGACCGCCCTCAAAAAACGCTGTTTCTTCAAAATCGCTCAAAGTTTTGATAGCAAACTGTTTTACCTGCTCATCTAAATCATTTTCAGCTCGATCGCGCAATATCTGGAGAATCAAATTATTTTCTCGATATTGTTCGATAATTGCCTCTAAGGCAGTTTGGCGCGGGTTATCTTCCCAGTATTCCTGACGGATAAAAGGGTCATAGCAGGCGCGATCGCAGAAAAACTCAAATATTCCTGGTTCATCATACCAACCCAAAGCTAGCTGCTGTATTGCTGAACGTCGCACATAAGCATTCCGATCAAACTCAGCTAATTGTTTCAGAATAACTACCGTCTCAGGATCATTTTTTCCTACCAGAGCTAATAATTCTAGAGCAGTTTGTCGCACATAAAAACTATCATCATTGATAGCGAGTTGTTTGAGAATTTCTATTGTCTGAGGGTCATTTTGCCAACAAATACCCAACTCTACGACTGCTGTTTGGCGCACGCACACATCTTCATCAGAAATAGCTAACTGTTTAAACAATGCCAATGTATTAGGATCATCTTTCCATCCGATAGCTAACTGCTGCATTGCTGCTTGTCTTACTTCTAGTTCATCTGCAGACTCAATCCTTTGTTTGATAATCGTAAAAGTATCAGGGTCATCTTTCCACCCCAAAGCTAATTGTTGCATTGCCAATTGTTGTAAATCTGGACACTGAGCAGTTCCAGCTAGCTTTTTAAGTACAGATACAGTGTCAGGGTCATCTTTCCAGTCTGTAGCCAACTGTACCACTGCTGATTGTTGTAGCTCAGAACAATTGCCAGACATCACAAGTTCTTTAATAATATCTAAAGTATCAGGGTCATCTTTCCAATCTGTAGCTAACTGTTCCATTGTAGCTCGTTGTACATAGGAGCATGGATCGTCAACAGCTTGTTGTTTCAGCAAAGCTAGAATATTAGGGTTATCTTTACCATCATTAGCTAATTTGCTAATTGCTGCTACTCGTACATCTGAACATTGGTCTACAGCAGCCATTTGCTGGAGAAGAGCTAGAATATCAGGGTAATTTTTGTAAGTGTTGGCTAACAGTTCCATTGCTGCCATGCGTACCTCTGAGAAACTATCAGACACAGCAACTTGTTTAATAGTAGCGATCGCCTCCGGTTCATCTTTCCAGCCAGTGACTAACATCTCCATTGCTGCAATTTTTACATCATGCTGTTCATCAGACAAAGCAGCTTTTTTGAGGATGGCAAACGTATCAGGATCGTCATGCCAACCAATTGCTAGTTGTTCAACTGCTATTTTCCTGGCGTGCCAAGATTCCTCTGAAACAACTACTTTTTTGAGGATAGCGATAGTATCGGGATCATCTTTCCAAGCTATAGACAATTCTCGTATTGCTGCGACTCGCACATCGGAATTAGACATAGCCAATTTTTTGAGCAGAGGTAAAACAGTAGGCTCATCTTTCCAGGCAACAGTTAATTGTGCTACTGCTATCTCTCCCACTACCCAACATTCAGGAGATTCAGCCTGTTGTTTGAGAAAAGTTAACACATCGGGGTCATGTTGCCAAAATGCTCCCAATTGTACCACAGCCAACTCTCGCATCTGCCAAGATTCGTCATATTGAACTACTTGTTTGAGAATAGCTACAGTATCTGAGTCATGTTGGCAGTTTTCTATCAAATAACCCAGTGCTCCTTTTCGCACTTCCAAAACTGCATCTGATACAGCCAACCGCTTCATAATAGCCACTGTATCAGAATCTTCTCTCCAATCTTGTGCTAAGTGTTCCACTGCTGCCAGTCGGACTTGAGAAGATCGATCAAACACTGCCAGTTGTTTGATAGTTGATAAGGTTTCCGAGTCATATTGCCAATTTTCAGCTAGCTGACTCATAGCTGCTCGTCTTACTTCTTCTGAAACTTGAGGAGAAACAGCCAACTGTTTAATAGTAGTTACAGTATCGGGATCGTCTTTGGCTAGTCTGGCTAACTTGGATACTGCCTCTGAAGCCACATGGAAACTTGGATCGGACATTGCCATTTGTTTCAGCCAAGCGATATTATCGGCATCATATCTTGCATCTTGGTTCAATTTTTCTACTATTGCGAGGCGCACTCCCCAATGTCGATCTGATTCCGCTCGTTGTTTGAGCCAGACAAGAGTAAAGGGGTCTTGTTGCCAACCCTCAGCCAATAGTTCCACTGCTGTCTCTCGCAAAGTTTCATCAATATCAGATATGGCTCGTTGCTTGAGAAAAGGTAAAGTGTCTGGTTCATTTTGCCAGTTTCGCGCTAATTGCTTGAGGGCTACATAGCGCACATTTGAAGACCGATATCGATCTGCTAAAATTAGTTGTTTGAGGAAAGCGATCGTATCTGGGTCGTTATGCCAACCTGTGATTAATTGTCTGAGTATGGCTTCTTGCAACCACCAATAGTCATTGTTGGATACTACTAATTGTTTGAGGAAAGGTAGGAGCTTGGGGTCATTTGGCCAACCTTGGACAAGATGTTCTGTTGCTACTCTCCGTACATCTGGACATTGACCAGATATAGCTAGTTGTTTGAGAATAGGTATAGTATCCGGGTGATTTTTCCATTGGATGGCTAGCTTTTCCACTGCTGCTCGTTGCAAGTCTGGGTCCTCATCAAACACTGCTTGGTGTTTGAGGGATAATAAAGCATTTGGATCGTTTGTGAGCATTATCATAGTAGGCTTTAGGAGATAATAATTTTTCTACTTTTTAAACGTAAATGGTATAAGCTAATACTACAGTTGTACAGATTAATTTATTATAGATTAAATTACCTATAGATTGAGTAGTTATACTGATGAATTTAATAAATTGTCGGTAGAGTAGACATTATACCATTTGAAACTTCTACCGATAGGGTGTTCCTTGAAATATTGTTTCCATATCTGTGACTAAATCTCAGGCTTTTCCTGTATCATAACTCAATATATAGGAGCCAGTTTTTGGAGGCGATCGCTAAACCACAAGTATAGAACTCATTTGGGATCTATTTAAAATATAGTAGGGGAGTAGGGGAGTAGGGGAGTAGGGGAGTGGGGGAGATGGTGAAGCAAGGGGGCATTTTTCTACTCTCGATTTCCTGAATTATGACTCCTGAGGACTGACTCAAGAGCCAAAAACCCTCACCTTTGCAAAGATACTGTTAGGGCTTCTATATACAAATATTTGGTGGTTGTGCATAGTAATGGTAGAGAGAGTGTGGGGAGTGTGGGGAGTGTGGGGAGTGTGGGAAGTGTGGGAGCATGAGAACAAATTAAAAAATATATATTATATCTTCACCATTACTATGCAGGACTACCTATTTTATTATCACTAATTATCTAAAGATTATATCAGGTATAATTTATTTTAAGAAAACTTCTTAAATCTAATCATGCGAGAACTTTATCCACCCATTCAACCATACAAAACAGGCAATCTAAAAGTTTCTGATCTTCACACTATTTATTATGAAGAATGTGGCAACCCCCAAGGTAAACCAGTAGTCTTTTTACATGGTGGGCCGGGTGGTGGAATTATACCTATTTATCGCCAATATTTTGATCCTCAAAAATGGCGAATTATTCTCTTTGACCAACGCGGTTGTGGTAACAGTAAACCCTATGCTGAACTTAATCAAAATACTACTTGGGATTTAGTTAATGATATTGAAAAACTGCGAGTTCATCTCAGTATTGAAAAGTGGGTTGTGTTTGGAGGAAGTTGGGGAAGTACCTTAGCATTAGCTTATAGTCAAACCTATCCAGAAAGTTGCATTGGTTTAATATTAAGAGGTATTTTTCTAGGACGCCCAAAAGAAATTTTTTGGCTTTATCAAGAAGGTACAAGTAAAATTTTTCCTGATGCTTGGGAGGAATATTTAAAACCTATTCCAGTAGCAGAAAGGCATGATTTAGTTAAAGCTTATTATCAAAGATTAACTAATACAGATAAAAAAGTACAATTAGAAGCTGCACGTGCTTGGTCAATTTGGGAGGCAAGTACCAGTAAATTAATTCAAGATCCTAACTTGATGCAAAGTTTTGGTGAGAGTAATTTTGCTGTAGCTTTTGCCAGAATAGAATGTTATTATTTCATTAATAAATGCTTCTTTGAAGATGAAGAACAGTTATTAAAAAATGTCGATAAAATCCGGCATATTCCCGGAGTAATTGTCCAGGGAAGATATGATATTGTTTCTCCGATAGTGTCAGCTTGGGAATTACATCGAGCATGGCCAGAAGCAGAATTTATTGTAGTACCAGATGCCGGACATTCGGTGAGTGAACCGGGGATTAAAGATGCTTTGATTAGAGCAACTGATAAGTTTTGAAGTATTTAGCTATCAGCTATCAACATTTGTAGTAGGGGTTAACGGCCGTTAACCCCTACTGTAAGGGTTTGCGCTCAAAAATCTTTTTTCAGGGGTAGGGTAGCGGAGGAATAGGGAAGTAATTTTTTTTAGACATCCCAATCATTACCAACCTTTTGCATCAAGTGGTTCAAAATTACATCTCCTTGTGGGTTAACAACAGTCAAGCGGATAATTGATGGATCTTTAGGGCGATGAGCAATAATATATTTGTGACTTCCGTTTCTAAAGGTATAAGTATAGCGTTTACTATTCCGTCTAATTGAGGCATTTTTCAAAGTTAGAGAACCGCCAGTTCTTCGAGATAGAGCTTCATAAGTATAGTTTCCGAACTCATCTAATTTCAGCCAAACAACCCAATTTTCGCTATTATCCATAAAAGCTCCAGTTGGACGGACAAAATCAGTAGGCATTGCAGAAGCACTATGAGAATTTAAGCTAATATCTGCGA
Source organism: Dapis hubbardiae BLCC-M172 (assembly GCF_050016015.1). Classification (NCBI taxonomy): domain Bacteria; kingdom Bacillati; phylum Cyanobacteriota; class Cyanophyceae; order Oscillatoriales; family Microcoleaceae; genus Dapis; species Dapis hubbardiae. The sequence goes on along the minus strand of NZ_JBNHEQ010000167.1, from coordinate 55,345 downwards.
TCGCAGGAACAGATAAACCAATAACAGATGCAAGAGCAATAGCTTTGATGTTCATATTTTTGTCTTCCTTTGCGTATTTTAGCGGTTTGTTTTGTTTCCTAACTAAATCTTCAAGCTGAATCATTTTGCATCCGTATTTTTTTTTAATAAAAATGCCAGAATTAAATTTGGCACACACAAACCTGCAATGAATAGACGTATTTGTTCAAATATCGGTAGACAAATTAGAAATTGTCACATTTTATAGCTTTAAGCATTCAGCATTCAGCTCAAAATCAAAGATTTCAATGTCTGTAAAAACATATAAAAATAGATACTTCAATATAAAAATCCTGGAAATTACGGACTCTAGCTTGATTAAGGAACAGAAATTAAATTCAGTAAATTTACAAATTTACATTGACTGAAAAAAAAGTTATGTTTGTAGGGTATTTGGTAGTAAACAATACGTTAGCTAACTTAACATTAAAGCCTGAAAAGCTGGGAATAGGTTTCATCTATATCCTATTGCTCGCGTTAAGTAATTCTGCTTTGATCTAGCGTGTGATTCACTCATATACAAAATTAAATTATTGGGAATCATCATTGCTTACTCAAATCAAATAGCTTTTTGTAAAAAGTTTAAGATTATAGAGAAATCTGAAGAAAATGAGTGACTTAGTTATCACAGGTATCATTGATGGACCTATTACAGGTGGAGTTCCAAAAGCTGTGGAGTTCTTCGCTCTAGATGATATTCCCGACTTAAGCGTGTATGGTTTTGGCTCTGCTAATAACGGTGGAGGCAGTGACGGCCAAGAATATACATTCTCTGGCACTGCTTCTGCTGGAGACTACATATACATTGCAACTGAAACAATAGGATTCAATAGTTTTTTGGGATTTAATCCTGACGATACAAGTAGCGCATCCAGTATTAACGGAGATGATGCCATTGAACTTTTTTTAAATGGCGCTGTAGTTGATACATTTGGTGAAATTAATATTGATGGCACTGGAGAACCTTGGGAATACTTGGATGGTTGGGCTTACAGAGTCCCCAACACAAGCCCCGATGGTACTACTTTCAACATCTCCAACTGGACGTTTAGCAGTCCTAATGCTTTAGATGGTGAAACCAGTAACGGTAGTGCAACTACTCCTTTCCCTCTAGGAAGCTTTAGCAGTAGTGTAGAAACCCCTAGCTTTGTTATCAATGAACTATACGTTAGCCATACTGGAACAGACGACACTGAATTTATCGAAATCTTTGGCACCCCTGGTACATCATTGGATGGCTTAAGTTTTATTGGTGTTGAAGGAGATAGTGGCTCTCCAATTGGCACAATTGACGATCGAATTGACTTTGACTCAACCCATACTATCGGCGATAACGGCTTTTTCTTAGTTGGAAACCCCATAGGTTTAACAAATAACTATGCAGTTGCTCCGAATGTTGAGATTAGTAACAACTTCCTAGAAAATGGTAGTTCGACTTTTGCTTTAGTTGAAACCAGCAGTATTTCAGGAACTTCTGTTACAGGTAGCGAAGTTGTTATCGATACTGTTGCTCTTACAGATGGTGGTGCAGGGGATACCTTCTTCTTTGATGCTCCTGTTGTAGGTCTAGATAGTCCATTTTTCCCTGCTGGTGCGCGTCGAGTTACTGATGGAGTCGATACCGATACAGTTAGTGATTTCGTAATTAGTGACTTCTTCCTGGGTGTGGATAATACTCCTACTGCTGGAACTACTGATAATGGTGGTGGAGAAGCTACCTTAACCCCCATACATGAAATTCAAGGTAGTAGTACATCCAGTCTCCTAGAGAGTCAAACAGTAACTATTGAAGCAGTTGTTGTGGGAGACTACCAGGATGGTGCTAGCGGAACAAATGGAGATTTGAACGGTTTCTTTGTTCAAGAAGAAGATGCTGATGCTGATGCCGATCCTTTAACTTCTGAAGGGATTTTCATTTTTGACGGTGACTCTCCTGCGGTAGACGTGAAGATCGGAGACGTCGTTCAGGTAACAGGAACAGTAACTGAGTCGAATGGTTTAACCGAGCTTACAAATGTTACTGTTTCCATTCAAGGAACAGATACTTTACCAACTCCTGCTACTGTCAACTTCCCTGTTACTACTGTTGAGGATCTAGAAGCTTTTGAGGGAATGGGAATCACAATTCCCGATACCCTGTTTGTTACTGGATCTTTCAACTTAGAACGCTTCGGTGAAATCGTCCTAGCTTCTGACGGTGAAAGCAATGAACCAGGAACTGATGGTCGCCTAGAACAATTTACTGACTTCAATGCTCCTGATCTTGCAGGTTTTGCAGCTTATCAAGAAGCGATCGCTACCCGACGCATTATTCTGGATGATGCTCAAACAGTTGAAAACCCTAATCCAATTATTCATGGTCGTGGCGGCAACCCTCTCAGTTCAACTAATACTCTCCGGGGTGGCGATACTGTTGATAATCTTTCTGGTATTCTCAGCTTTGGCTCTGGGGAGTACCGAATTCAACCTGTTAATTTTGTAGATTTCCAAGCAACTAATCTTCGTCCAGAAACACCTGATGATGTTGGTGGAAATTTGAAGGTTGCTAGTCTCAATGTTCTCAATTTCTTTACTACTCTAGACGAAGCAGGTAATCCTGGTAGCGGTCCTAACGGTCTTTCTCCTCGTGGTGCCGATAACCAAGCTGAGTTTGACCGTCAAGTTGAGAAGTTAGTTACAATTTTGGAAGATATTGACGCGGATATTTTTGGCTTGGTTGAGTTAGAGAACGAATTTGGTGGAGACCAAAACGGTGACGGTCAGTTTGCTATTCAGACATTGGTTGATGAAATTAATAACCGAGTCGGTGCAGGGACTTATGCTTACGTCGATCCGGGCGTTCCTTTTGTGGATACAGGCGATGCTATTTCTGTCGGTGCAATTTACAAAACTGACAGCGTTAAAGTTGCTCCTGGAACAACAGTAGAAATTCTCACAGATTCCGATCTGCCTGCTCTTGGTTTAGGAGGTACAGTATTTGATGGGAATGATACTAACCGTGCTCCTCTTGCTGTCACTTTTGAAGAACTAGCTACAGGGGAACGTTTTACCGTATCTGTTAACCACTTCAAGTCTAAAGGTGGTACTGGAACTGGTGACGATGCAGATGTAGGTGACGGCCAGGGTAATTTCAATGGTACTCGTTTACGAGCTTCAGAAGCTCTAAATGCTTGGTTAAATACTGACCCCACAGGAAGTGGCGACGAAGACTTCTTAATTGTGGGTGACTTGAACGCTTACGCTCAGGAAGACCCAATTACATTCCTGGAAGCAGAAGGTTATACTGACCTTGCACAACAGTTTGTCGGTAATAGCGCTTACTCTTTCACATTTGATGGGCAGCTAGGAACCATCGACTATGCTTTAGCTAATTCTAGTTTGACAAATCAAGTAACAGGAGCTACAGAGTGGCACGTTAATGTTGACGAACCTGATGCTCTTGATTATAACCTTGATTTTGGACGCGATCCAAGTCTGTTTAATGGTCAAGACCAGTTCCGCAATTCTGACCACGACCCCATAATAGTTGGTTTGAATTTGGAAAGCCCCAACGATGCACCAGTATTAGACAAGACTTTAGATACTAAGGGTGCAACTGCCGACATCGAACTAACAGTAGAAGAAGACACAACCGCCGACGGAGAAGTAGGCAACAAGGTCAGCGAAATAGTCTCTCTCGGAGGAAACGTCACCGACGCCGATACTGGTGCAGTAACAGGTATTGCCATAACAGCAACAGACCAAAGCAATGGAACTTGGCATTACAGCACAGACGGAGGCACAACCTGGAGTCCAGTAGGAGAAGTATCAAAAAATAGTGCCTTATTATTAGCAGCAGATGCAAATACCCGTCTACTATTTACTCCCAACGAAAACTATAACGGTACAATAACCAATGGCATCACATTCCGGGCTTGGGACCAAACATCAGGTACTGCTGGAAATAAAGAAGATGTAACCAGCAATGGAAATGACACAGCATTTAGTAGTGAGACTGATACAGCAAATATCATAGTTACTGCAAAAAACGATGCCCCCACAGCAGCAGACAAAACCATAACCATAGAAGAAGACAACAACCACATATTTAGCCAAACCGACTTTAGCTTTAACGACATAGACGGAGATAGTCTAGCATCTATTACAATAACCACCCTGCCAGCAGCAGGCACATTACAACTAAACGAAACAGACGTAACAGCCAACCAAGTAATAACAGCAGTAGACATTCCCAAGCTAGTATTTACTCCAGAAACAGATGCCAACGGCACAGGTTACGCCAACTTTAACTTTACAGTCAACGACGGTACAGAAGACAGCGTAGCAGCACATACTATAACTATAAATGTCACAGCCGAAAACGATGCCCCCACAGCAGCAGACAAAACCATCACCATAGGAGAAGACAACAACCATACATTTGCTGAAACCGACTTTAGCTTTAACGACATAGAGGACGGAGATACTTTAGCATCTATTACAATAACCACCCTGCCAGCAGCAGGCACATTACAACTAAACGAAACAGACGTAACAGCCAACCAAGTAATAACAGCAGTAGACATTCCCAAGCTAGTATTTACTCCAGAAACAGATGCCAACGGCACAGGTTACGCCAACTTTAACTTTAC
>NZ_JBNHEQ010000167.1:49066-50575 GCF_050016015.1 Dapis hubbardiae BLCC-M172 | reverse complement strand
TATTTACTCCAGAAACAGATGCCAACGGCACAGGTTACGCCAACTTTAACTTTACAGTCAACGACGGTACAGAAGACAGCGTAGCAGCACATACTATAACTATAAATGTCACAGCCGAAAACGATGCCCCCACAGCAGCAGACAAAACCATCACCATAGGAGAAGACAACAACCATACATTTGCTGAAACCGACTTTAGCTTTAACGACATAGAGGACGGAGATACTTTAGCATCTATTACAATAACCACCCTGCCAGCAGCAGGCACATTACAACTAAACGAAACAGACGTAACAGCCAACCAAGTAATAACAGCAGTAGACATTCCCAAGCTAGTATTTACTCCAGAAACAGATGCCAACGGCACAGGTTACGCCAACTTTAACTTTACCGTGAATGACGGTACAGAAGACAGTGAAACAGCCAACACCATCACCATAGATGTCACCCCCGAAAATGATGCCCCTATTATTACTAGCGATAATACAGCAACAGTCGCCGAAAATACTAGTACAGTAACTACTGTAACTGCCGAAGATGCTGATGAGGATACAATAAATTATTCTATTACAGGAGGAGCAGACTCTGATTTATTTGAAATAGACGAAAACAGCGGAGAAATAACCTTCAAGACAAGTCCCGACTTCGAGTTACCAACAGATGAACACCAATACAACGTTTATGAGGTAGAAGTCACTGCATCAGACAGCAATGATGGAAATGATATCCAAACTATTGCAGTTACTGTCACAGACGAAAATGAAGGTACGCCAGGAATAACTGTTTCTCGTGCAAACTTAAGCACAAGCGAAGATGGGACAACAGCCAGCTTGAAGATAGTATTAAACAGTCAACCTAATGATGATGTAGTAGTAACAGTTGCTTCAAATGACACAACAGAGGGAACGGTAGATGTTAGTAGCGTCACATTTACTCCAGCAAATTGGAATATTTCCCAAACATTAAAAGTTACAGGAGTAGATGACACAGAAGTAGATGGGGATGTCAATTTTATATTAGAGACAACAGCAACAAGCGGTGATAGTGAGTATGACGGTCTTGCTGTTGCTGATGTTAGTATTACAAACGTTGATAACGATACTGAACCTGTACCAGCACCAGAGCCAGAACCTGTACCAGCACCAGAACCTGTACCAGCACCAGCACTAGAAAATGCACCAGAAAATGCACCAGAAAATGCACCAGAAAATGCACCAGAACCGCAACCTGTACTAGAAACTGCACCAGCACCAGAAAATGCACCAGAAAATGCACCAGAACCGCAACCTGTACTAGAAACTGCACCGGAACCAACTCCCGAACCAGCACCAGAAAATGCACCAGAAACTGTACCAGAACCTGTACCGGAGGCGGAACCTGTACCAGAACCTGCTCCGGAACCAACTCCCCAACCTGTACTAACTCCCGAACCAGAACCAGTTCCCGAAGCAGCACCCGAACCAGCACCAGCACCAGCACCGGAACCTTTACCGGAGGCGGAACCTGTAT
>NZ_JBNHEQ010000167.1:0-48966 GCF_050016015.1 Dapis hubbardiae BLCC-M172 | reverse complement strand
CAGCACCGGAACCTCTACCGGAGGCGGAACCTGTACCAACTCCCGAACCAGCACCAGCACCAACTCCCGAACCAGTTCCCGAACCAGCACCAGCACCAGCACCGGAACCTTTACCGGAGGCGGAACCTGTATCAGCACCAGCACCAGAAACTGCACCAACACCAGCACCGGAACCAACTCCCCAACCTGTACCAACTCCCGAACCAGCACCAGCACCAGCACCGGAACCTCTACCGGAGGCGGAACCTGTACCAACTCCCGAACCAGCACCGGAACCTCTACCGGAACCAGTTCCCGAACCAGCACCAGCACCAGCACCAGCACCGGAACCTCTACCGGAACCAGTTCCCGAAGCAGCACCCGAACCAGCACCGGAACTAGCACCAGAACCAGCACCAGCACCAGCACCAACTCCCGAACCAGTTCCCGAACCAACTCCCGAACCAGAACCAACTCCCGAACCAGAACCAACTCCCGAACCAGAACCAGAGCCAGAAGTAACTCCTGCGCCAGAAGCAACTTTGACTCTTGTTCTACCTGCTGAACCTATACTACCAATAGTAGATTTCAACGCTGCTATCACTGAGATTACGCAAGAAAACACCTTTACGGGAACTTCAGACTCAGATAACTACATCGGCACCGAAAATGCTGATGCCATCTATGGTAATAGTAGCTCTAATATCCTCATAGCTTTAGGTGGTAGCGATATTGTTATTGGTGATGGCACAAACATTTCAGAGCAACGTCAAGCAAGTCAAATTAACACTTCCACTAATGATAATGATAACGATCGAATCTTTGGTGGAAGTCAAGATGATTTAATTAGTGCGACTCAAGGCGAAGATACTATCTACGGAGGGAAAGACAAAGATACTGTCTATGGAGGTAAAGGTAATGATATTATATTTGGAGACAACGATGATGACATTTTGATGGGAGGCAAAGGTAACGATAACATCAATGGTGGTGATGGAAACGACCAACTCAACGGTGGTGAAGGAGATGACTACCTCAATGGGAACCAAGGTAATGACATACTATCAGGAAGTATAGGTAACGATAACATCAATGGTGGTAAGGGTGAGGATCTTCTCTACGGAGGAACAGGCAACGATACCATCAATGGTGAGAACGGACAAGATACTCTAATAGGTGGGGAAGGCTATGACTTACTAGATGGCGCTCAGGGAGACGATATACTCTATGGTGGCCTGGGTAATAATATTCTCACTGGCGGTCAAGGTAGCAATGTCTTTGTATTAACTCCTGCAAATGCAGGAGTTAATACAATAACTGACTTTAACAATGAGGATACTTTAGCTTTAGTTGGCTTTAGCTTTGAAGAAATAGAGTTTGTTCCCAATATTGGGGAAAATACCACAAATATTCTTCTCAATGGTGAAACTATAGCTATTCTCGAAAATACTCAAATTATTGATACGACTGACTTAAATTTCATAGAATATCAATCAATTGAGGAATTATAATCAGGACTTACGCAAAAAATGAAATTACAGGCGTTGCTAATTTTGGGTATGATTTGTATTTTTTGGTAATTGCTAAACTATTGAATAATAACTATTTCAGATTGTTCAATTTTTATTTTCATACCTTGATTCAGAAACGCCATTTTAATCAGTCCTGTACGTTTACTCGGCTATTAGTTGACTGCTGAATGCTTACCTTTTTTTTAGGTTACAATAGGTTTAAGTTCCCAAGATTCATCAGTAGTAATTTCTAATAATTGTTGGTGATAATTTTTTAAAGTCGGACGATGCCCAACACTAATAAATGTTGTAGATTTTCCTTGCAATTGTTGATATAAAAGTTCCTCACTTGGCACATCTAAAGCACTGGTTGCTTCATCAAGAATTACATAGTTAGGTTTAGTTAATAATAATCTGGCAAAAGCAACCCTTTGTTGTTCTCCTACTGACAAAACTTGACTCCAATTTTCTACTGCATCTAAACCACCAAATCTTTCTGCTAATTTGGGCAGATTTACTCTTTCTAATACTTGCTGTATTTCTACATCAGAAATATCTAGATTAGTCTGGGGATATAAAAGTTGTTGACGTAAAGAACCTAAAACCATATAAGGTTTCTGAGGTAAGAATAATATTTCATTCAATTTAGGTCGATAAATAGCTCCTGTTCCAGAGTTCCATAAACCAGCGATCGCTCTTAAAATTGAACTCTTACCACTGCCACTAGCTCCCATAATTAATAATCCATTTCCTGATGTTATTTCCACAGAAATATCTCTAACTAAAGTTCTTTGATAATTGGGAGTTTTTAATGTTAAATGTTCTAAAGCTAGACCAGAATTTGTTATTGTATCAATTGTTGATTCACCTTCAGGAACTTCAGGAGATGATTCAATAGCAGCAGAAAAAGTAGATAAACGATTAATTCCAGCAGCAAATTCTGTCAATCTATCCAATTGACTAACAATAACTGTTAAGGAACTTAAGATAATAGCAAAAGCTGTTGCTGCTTGAGTAATTACCCCTATTTCTAATTCACCCGAAAGCACGCGCGGACCAATAATTATAGATGGTAATGCAAAAGTAATAAACTCATAACTGTTTCTGAAAATATCCAAATATAGTTGCCATTTAATTAACCGATTAAAATTATCAAAAACATCATTAAATAGGTTATTTGCCTGTTGTAACTCCTGTTTTTCTCCTCCATAAAAAGCTATAGATTCAGCATTTTCCCGAACTCTAATTAAACCAAAACGAAAGTTAGCTTCTCGCTTCAGTTGTTCAAAATTAATCCCTACCAAAACTTTGCCAAATACCCCTGTTGTAATTACTGTGCCAGCAACCGCATAAAAAATTACAAAAAATACTAATGGTTTAGAAATTGACCATAACAAAGCACTAAAACCAAATAACTGAAATATAGCATTCAAGATAGTTATAAGAAAACTCAAAGATTGGTCTGTAAAACTTTTAATATCCTGAGAAATACGTTGGTCTGGATTATCAATTTCTGGGTGGTAACTAATTTTATAGAAAGAGCGATCGCCTAAATAACTTTTCATAAAACTATGAGTCATCCACCTGCGCCAAAATATACTAAGTTTTTGTCGGACAAAAGAATAGGAAGACACAAAAGGTACAGCCACTACAACTGTGCCAAAAAACTCTAGAATTGAGCGCCAAAATCTATCAGATTCTTGAGCAGATAGTGCAGAAATAAATTCTGCTCGTTGATTTGTAAGTAATAAATTAAAGACAGTAAATGTTCCCAGTAAAACAATTACCAGTAACAATAGACCTCTAGCTCGCCATTTCTGTTCTGAGAACCAATAAAGTTTAGCAATTGACCAAAAATCGTTTAATAAATCTAAGTTAAATCTTTTTTTATTCGGCATATTTTTACCTTAATTTACCATAGGTAATGTAGCATAATATTAATCAATTGTCAATCAATACTATTGATAAAATTAGTGAGATATATAAGTTTTTGATTTTAGAGAATAGGTAATAGAAAAAAATACTCCATTTGATTACCTATAAGTCTAGTTAAGGATATTTGTGTAACAGGTTCTGACTCAGTTCCTAAGTGATGCGATCGCTGTCTTTGAGTACAAAAAGCACTATGGAATCAAATCATTGAAAAAAAGCTATAATCAAATAATATCAAATCCGTTGAATTCGGTATAAAAAAATTGTCCGAGCGCAATAATTACCAAATCTTTCCCACTTCTCTTCCCTCCTGACTCCTAACTTATAACTAATACCAATTCACTTTAAAAATGTCACAAGTAGTTTCAAACTTTAAATGTCAAATAATTGCCTGAAACTGTTGTATTATCAAAGTTTTTAGGCTATCAAATCTAACTTATGACTTCTGAATTTTGACTTATGACTTCCGTGAAAGGGTATAACTATAACGATGGTAGCGGATTTGATATAATATTACATACTTCAATAGTGTTGGTCAAGATGAAGCAAAAAATTATTTTGAGTCTGGGGTATTTCATTTATGGATAAACTCATTTATAGGGTAACAACTTTATTCATCCACCAACTCTACAAACGTACAGTATTAGTATTAAGCTTAATGTTCTGTATAGGTATTATAGTTAGCCTATCGAATACTTATCATCTCTCATCTAAGCTGATTAAATCACAGGCAATTCAACATGTCACTGACTACGCTGAGACCATCAAAGAAGCTCGTACACTATACAGTTCAGAAGTAGTCGCCCATGCTATGACAATTGAAGGTCTTAGTATTACTCACGACTACAAAACGAAAGAAGAAGCAATTCCCCTACCAGCAACATTTTTAATTGAACTAGGTGAGCGTATCCAGTTAAAAAATCCAGGAATGTCAGTCCGTCTTTACAGTAACTATCCTTTTCCTTGGCGTCAAGCAGAAGGTGGCCCTAGAGACGATTTTGAACTCAAAGCTATCCGCCATTTGGAAAAAAACCCAGACTTACCATTCTATAAGTTTGTTGAATTTCAGGGGCGTCCTTCATTCCGATACACTCAAGCAGACATTATGAAACCCAGTTGCGTTAGTTGTCATAATAATCACCCAGATAGTCCAAAAAAGGATTGGAAAGTTGGGGATGTACGGGGTGTTTTGGAAATTACTCAACCTCTAGATAGTACCATTAAGATGACTAATGCTGGATTGCGAGATACATTTTTTACTTTAGCAGGATTATCTGTTCTGGGAGTTGCCGGACTAACTTTGGTCATTTCTAAACTCCGACGGACTTCAACAGAATTAGAGCGACGTGTAGTTGAACGAACTGCTGAACTAGCAGAGGAAAAGGAAAAGTCAGAATCTCTACTACTGAATATTTTACCAGAACAAATAGCAGAAAGATTAAAGCAAGGACATCAGCAAATTGCTGATGGCTTTGCAGAAGTGACAATTCTGTTTGCTGATATTGTCGGTTTTACTCTACTTTCAGAAAAAATTCCCCCTGAAGAGTTAGTCATATTACTCAATAAAATATTTTCAGAATTCGATCGCTTGAGCGATCGCCACGGACTAGAAAAAATTAAAACTATTGGAGATGCTTACATGGTTGCTAGTGGTTTACCTATCCCACGGACAGATCATGTTGAGGCAGTAGCAGAAATGGCACTTGATATGCAGCAAGCGATCGCTGAATTTAATCTAGAGCATAATTGTCAACTAAGCATCCGTATTGGCATTAATTCTGGACCTGTTATTGCTGGAGTTATTGGCACCAAAAAGTTCATTTACGATCTGTGGGGTGATGCAGTAAATACTGCCAGTCGTATGGAATCTCATGGAATTCCTGGTGCAATTCAAGTTACGACTAGCACTTATCATTTATTACAGAATAAGTATATTTTTCAGGAGCGTGGTGTTATATCCGTTAAAGGTAAAGGGGAAATGAAAACTTATTTATTGGTTAGGAGAAAAATCAGTACAACACAAGAAATTAGCAAGAGAATTGACAGAAAAATAGATATTTCAGAATCAAAAATCAATCCACGAGATATTAAGGGATTAGGGGAGTAGTAAACATAAGAATAATTAACACCAACTAGCGATCTAATTTGGACTGTTTAAACTCAAATGTTGCGATAGAAAATTGTCATAAGATTGCTATCCTGACGGACTGCTCCGCAAACACTATCGTTTGCTATCGCAAAGCTTCGCTAACGCAATGACAATTCTAACGTACTAAATTAGCTGCAACAGTCAACTACAACAAAATACCCGCAATACAAGCAGTCATAAAACAAGCAATAGCTCCACCAATCATTGCCCTAACTCCCAATTTTGCTAGATCGTGCTGTCGTGATGGTGCAATAGCACTAATTCCACCTATCTGTACAGCAATGGAACCAATATTAGAAAATCCACATAAAGCATAAGTAGCAATAATTTGTGATCGCTCGGAAATAACATTTACTGTTTCACCTTTTTGAGCATTTTCAATCAGTGTCTTTAAATCTAAATAAGCAATAAATTCATTCAAAATTGTTTTCTTTCCTAGCAAAACCCCCACTTCAGCACAGTCAGCCCAAGGTACTCCCATCAACCAAGCAACAGGAGCAAATAATAACGAAAAAATCCACTCCAAGGATAACTGAGGCAAACCCACACCAGCACCTATCCATCCCAATAGTGCATTTACCATTGCTATCAACCCGATAAAAGCAATCAACATTGCTCCCACATTGACTGCTAATTTTACTCCATCTTTAGCACCTATTGCTGCTGCATCAATAACATTAGCATAAGTCTGCTTAACCTCTACCTTCACCGTTCCCGCAGTTGGAGACTCTTCTGTTTCTGGCAACAATATTTTTGATATTGCCAATGCTGCGGGTGCTGACATTACCGATGCTGCAATCAAATGTTCGGCGGGTACTCCAAAAGAAATATAAGCTGCTAATACTCCTCCAGCAACTGTAGCAAAACCACCCGTCATCACCGCGTGTAATTCTGAATTAGTCATAGTTTCCACATAAGGTTTAATCATCAACGGTGCTTCTGTTGAACCCACAAAAATATTAGCGGAACAAGAAAGAGATTCTGCGCCGGAAGTTTTCATGGTTTTCAGCATTATCCATGCAAATGCTTTGACTACTTGTTGCAAAATTCCATAGTGATACAAGATAGTAATTAATGAAGAGAAAAAGATAATTGTTGGGAGTATCTGGAAAGCAAAAAAGTGGTCGAGATAGCTTTCTCCAAAGACAAATTTTGCCCCTGCATCAGAAAATTTGAGTAACTGACTAACTACATCTGCAAGAAATTTAAACACTACTAAACCTGTTTTAGTTTTTAAAATTAGCAGTGCAAATAATAGTTGTAAACCTATTCCCCAGAAAACAGGTTGCCACTGAATTTTCTCTCTTTTAGCAGATAAAAGAGTCGCTAAACCCACAAAAACTATTAATCCTAGTGCTGATATTAATCTTTCCACAATCGCTTATATTTCCTCTAATTGATTCTATTTAAAACCCCGCCCTTAAAGACGAGGTTTTACTAAAATAATGCTAAAAAAAAACTTTAGATTAAATCAGTCTCTAAAATAATAGATATAATCAATTTTTACCTAATAATTAAGGTTTAAAGCCTCTCATGATCAAGGAGAAACAATGAATTTATTTTCCTTTTATTCAATCCTCTTCCTTTTAGGGAGAGGTAATTATCAATTATCCATTATCAATTATCAATTATTGAACTAGATTTTAAGTTCAGAAAACTTGAGTCAGAAGATTAACTCACTACCTAACATCAAGGAGAAACCTAGGGAGACTGTGGTAAATCTTCTATTTGAGCCAGAGTTTCTTGAATACGGGGAGTTGCCAGAAATCTTTTCGCATCTTCAATTAGCCGTTTTCCCCACAGATGTTTTTCGAGATAGTCAAGGTCTGCATATTTGCTATCTAATCGTAGCGCTTCTTCTCCCATCGCTAGACTTTGTTCTTTATCACCTTGAGTGTAGAGAGCTACTGCTAGCGCTAGAAGTGGTTCTGCTGCTTTACTATCAATAGAGACAGCTTCACGCCATTGTGCGATCGCATCATCTACTTTTCCCATCTCATATTGAACTAAACCAATGTTATTAATTGCAGGCCATAAATTTTCTTCTAGGTCATAAGCTTGTTCATATTGTGCGATCGCTCTTTTAAATTTACCATGTTTGTAATAAGCATTACCCAAATCAAATAAAGCTCCGGGGTTCTCAGGTTTAAATTTCAAACCTTTTCTTAATTGTTCGATAGCATTTTTATAATCAGATGTTTGAAAATAAGCTCTACCAAGAACAAATCGAATTTCTGCATTTCTTGGGTTTAGTTCTTGAGCTTGTTGCAAGGCAGCAATACCTTCTTCTAATTCTTCAGCTTGAATGTAAAGACTGCCTAATAATGCCCAAGTTCGTTGATTATTTGGGGCTAATTCAGTCGCCAGTTCGGCTCTAGATAAAGCCAAATCAAACTGTTGAAATCTTGCTAATTGTAAAGCTTCTTCAGCTAAACTTAAACCCGTCTGTTCTAGTTGAGCTGAGTCTAGTTGTAATATATGAGGAACTAATGCCTGTCCTAGTATAGGTTTAACATTACTACCCCACAGACCTAGGGTAATTAATAAACAAACTAATAAATTTCGATTTTGCACAGTAATAAAGTATATTATGATTAAGAAGTTAAGTTTAAAGTATCTAGTATTATATAGCAGTCTTATTTGATTTGTGTCAGGACTAAAGCCATGAGAACCCAGAAACCCGGTTTCTCCTAGACTTCTATTGCTCAAAACAACGATTTATCCTAGAAACCGGGTTTCGCGTGCGTAAGTCCTATGTGTATAAAAACCTTACCGCTTTTAGGGAACAGGGAACACTTAACTGGGAACAGGCTGGAGTTTCAAGGTTTTTATCTACTTTTTGATTACCCGCGACCTTTTTAGGATTGCTATATACTAGCCTAAAAATTTTATAATTTGTAGTATACTTTACTTAAGATTATTTTTTTATAGTTTTAAGCTTAGAATAAATATCGTATATTCAATTAATTAAAATATTGGTAAAATAATTTCAAATTCAGTCCCCTTACCTGGTAAAGATTTTAGTTGAAGTTTTCCACCATGTTTTTCATTAATAATTTGGTGACTAATAGCCAAACCCATACCTGTTCCTTTACCCACAGGTTTAGTTGTAAAAAAGTTCTCAAAAATTTTATCTTGTATCTCTAAAGGGATACCCAAACCATTATCAGCCATCCTAATACTCACCCAATCATACCCTTTACCTACTATAATTTCCGTAGTAATCTTAATTTCAGGTTGCCAATTTGAAATCTCTATTTCTGCTGATTTTTCATTTAGTGCATCAATGCTATTACTAATTAAATTCATAAATACCTGGCTAAGTTGACCAGAATAGCAACTAACCAATGGCAAGTTAGTACAATAATTTTTAATAACTTTAATACCGTATTTAAGACGATTATTTAAAATTAGTAAGCTACTATCTATACATTCATGAATATCTGCTGGTTTCTTTTGAGATTCATCCATGTGGGAAAAGTTACGAAGACTATTTACAATCTTCAGTAATTGTTCTGAGCCAAATCTAATACCTTGAGTTGTCTCAGCTAATTCTTCTTGTAAGGAATCATATTCTATTTGTTCCTTAATTTGACTTATAATTGGGGATGGCTCTGATATTTCGTCATAAGTAGATAAAAGTTTACTAATTTCTTCTAGATAAGAACAGAGAAATATTAAATTGTTCCAAATACAGTTAACAGGATTTCTAATTTCATGGGCAACCTCAGCCACCATTCTGCCCAAGCTAGCCATTTTCTCTGTTTGAATAGCTTTTGCCTGAGTTTGTTTTTGCAGTAGACTACTTGTAAGTTCGTGAATTTTTGACTGAGCTACTAATAATTGATGTACATCTAAAAGTTTATAAACATTAGTTTCTACTTCTACAACAATTGGATCGTAAAGTAATTCAGGCCGTCTGTGTAAAGATTTTTGCGCCGCCTCTACTATCAATGTATTACCAGGAAGAATAGAAATATCTATTTGAGAGAAGCGATACAAAGCTTCTATAGGTCGCTTATAAAACATCTCCATACCATAACGACTTCCCATTCTTTCAAAAAATAATCGTCGGGAAATCATACCGACAAACTTACCTTGCTGATCGAGCAAAATTACACCTGATAGTAAGGGATTCGCCTCAAACACAGGTGCAACATCTTTACCAAAGTAGCTAGATTCAATCAGAAAGTCTTGCAGTGGTAATTCCTGTATAGTTGATTCTAAAGATAGAATTTGACTTTTAACCTCTAAATTAGGCACTGTAAATGAATCTGAATTTGACTCATACAAAGCAAACATATTAAGGAAGTTCCTAGTATTTTAGTATCAAGAGATACATATTTAAAAAATATTCCAGATAATTTGCCTTAATCCTAGGAATATATTATGATTAGCTTTCACCTTTTTAGCATAACCCCAAGAGGAGCATCAGAAAATATAAAAATTACTTAATTTTATCTGTAAGCTTATTTGTTTATTTTATACAAAGAAAACAGCAGATTGAGCATCTGTCCTCTAAGTCATAAGTCATAATTTATAAGTCAGAAGTCAGAAATATGTAAAATAGAGAGTTGATTTCAATATCATACTATATCAATATTAAAAAACTTATTTATTTAACATGAATTCGACATTATCTGCATTACAAGAACTAATAGAAATAGTAGCTAAATTACGTTCTCCAGAGGGGGGATGTCCGTGGGATTTAGCTCAAACTCCAGAAACTTTAACTCCTTATATTGTTGAAGAAGCTTATGAAGTTGTAGATGCCATAAAAGGTGGGAATAAAGAAGCAATTGTTGATGAGTTAGGAGATTTATTATTACAGGTAGTTTTGCAAGCACAAATAGCTAGTGAAACCAATGATTTTACTTTAGCTGAAGTTGCTGAAAATATTAGCAAAAAAATGATTAGAAGGCATCCCCATGTATTTGGAGATGTGAAAGTAAATAGCACTGAAGAAGTTAAACAAAATTGGGAAGAAATTAAGGCAGCAGAAAATGGGGAAACTAATGATTTACTTAGTAAAAAATTAGGCAGATATGCTCGGCAGTTACCTCCACTTTTGGCAGCAATGAAGATTTCTAAAAAAGCTGCTGCTGTTGGTTTTGAATGGGAAAATGTTGATGGAGTTTGGGAGAAGTTTCACGAAGAAGTAGGAGAATTTGAAGAAGCTTTAAAGTCAGAAGATAAGGAACATCAACAAGCAGAAATGGGAGATATTTTGTTTGTTTTGGTGCAGTTGGCAAGGTGGTACAATTTAAACCCAGAGCAAGCATTACAAGGAACAAATCATCGGTTTTTGAAACGATTTGCTTTGCTAGAAGAAATGTGTGAGCGACCTATTTCGGAATATAGTTTGGCAGAGTTTGAACAAATGTGGCAAAAGGCAAAAGCAGAATTAGCAATGGATAATTGATAATGGATAATTGATAATTAGAGAAAGTTTTCAGGCTAAAAGTAGGGAACAGAGATTACCTTAAATTCGACTTTTTCCAAAAATATTGGATTCTCTTGACTAATTGACTTCTGCCAGAAACCGGGTTTGTTAGAAAAAAATTTCAGTATGGTAAAGTATCTAAATACAAACCCGGTTTCTACACTTTAGTTTTGTTCTATCAACTTAACAAACTCACCCATAACCTTGACATATTCCTCACCCGCCACTTCTAATAAATTATTATGACCAGCACCATTAACCCATAAAGAAAGCTTAGGTTGATTAGCTGTAGCAAAAAGTTTTTGCCCATGAGAAAAAGGAATTACTCGGTCAACATTTCCGTGCATTACCAACACCAGACAATTAACATTTTTAATCTTGTCAATACTGGGAAATTTGTCAAAGGGATAAATAGGGATACGCGTCACTACCCGAAAGGCAGTTGTAAATGAACTTTCTATGACCAAACCAGCTACAGGTTTACGGGATGCCAAATCTACAGAAGGCCCCCCACCGACTGAACGTCCATAAACAATAATTTGATTTGCAGGTATCCCTAATTTTTGGGTCAAATATTCATAAGCAGCATTAATATCTTCATAAGCGCCCTCAACTGAAGGTTTTCCTTGACTTGTACCATAACCCTGATAGTCATAGGAAAATATATTAAATCCAATATCTCGCAAATCTCGTAACCGGGGTAAAATTCGCCCCAGGTTTTCAGCATTACCATGACTGTAGAGAATAGTATATTTTGCCTTGGGTAATGGTAAATAAATTCCTGTAATTTGGACTCCATCGCCAGACTCAAGCTTGACAAAATCCTGGTTTTCCTGATAGCTAGATGGACGAGGTAAAAAAATTAACCGATCTGAGAAAAAGAGAGCATACAAACCAATAAGGATATAAATAATTACTGTAGAGCGAATTAATCTAAGAATAGAAAATTTTCCTACCAGTAATCCTATAATATTTTTCTTGTCCATAAGAATTGGCTCTTTACCTTATATTATTCTTTACAGAATAATTTTTAATGCAAGTCCAGTCTTGCTTTAACTGACATAATTTGTACTATTTTTAGTGAGGAACTAAATGACACTAGAATTTCCAGACGACCTCAAGTATCTTGAAACCCACGAGTATGTAAGAATGGATGGCGAAATTGCCACTATTGGTATTAGCGCTTTTGCTATTGAGCAATTGGGGGATATTGTATTTCTGGAACTTCCAGAGGAGGGAGACCAAATAGAAAAAGAAGGGTCTTGTGGCAGCATTGAGTCTGTAAAGGCAGTTGAAGACCTGAAAGCTCCTATTACTGGTACGGTAGTAGAGCGTAATGAAGAAGTATTAGAAAGTCCAGAAAAGTTATCAGAAGAAGACCCATATATAGAGGGTTGGCTCCTCAAGGTGCGTGTTAAAGACCCTGATGAATTAGAGGGAGATGATGTTTACTCTGCTGACCAGTATCGTGAGATGGTAGAGGGAGAATAGTATGGATAATGGATAATTGATAATGGATAATTGATAATGGATAATTGATAATTGATAATGGATAATGGATAATGGATAATTGATAATTGATAATTGATAATTGATAATGGATAATGGATAATTGATAATTATTCAACCCTGTTTACAAATGGATAATTCATAATTAGAGATAGTTTTCATTATTACTGGAGAGTACAAAATTATCCTAAAAAATAATTTGCTTTTAAGGCTGAAATTATTGCTGGAAAAGGTTTACAGCACCTAAAGTTGTGAATAGAAAGTTTATAACTTTTAGATAGCTGAAAGCCTTAGCTAGCAATAGTTATTTGTAGAAATTTGCACTGTCCAGTTCATTATTAATTATTGCTCTGCTGATTAAATGCTAAAGCCTTTATCTGTCAAGGCTTTAGCATTTTTAGTTCGGGAAAAAGTACCTAGTTTTGAGCTGCTTTATACTCAAAAAGTTAGGATTTTGGGCACATAGTTGAGCAAAAAAATTACTCCCCTACTCCCCCGCTCCCCTACTCCCCCGCTCCCCTACTCCCCTACTCCTCCGCTCCCCTACTCCTTAAAAAAGAGTTTTTCAGCAAAGCCTAATTATCCATCTTCCTAGCATTAAGGTATGAATTTTTGTTACAACTAAATAAGACATTGATTCCAAGGAACATCAAAGTGGTAGCAATACAGCAATCTAATACAAAGTCAAGCAATCAACTACAACTAACTAACCAAGGCCAAAAGTCAATAGACTTTTCCCAACGACATATTGGCCCCACCTCTGAGAAAATTGAACAAATGTTGGCCGTATTAGGTATTTCGTCCCTAAATGACTTAATTGACAAAACAGTTCCCCAAAAAATTAGATACCAGCAACCCCTCAATTTGCCCAAGTCTCTGAGTGAAAGTGCTGCTCTTGCCCAAATTAAAGAAATAATCTCTAAAAATCAGGTATTTCGTTCTTTTATTGGTATGGGTTATTACGACTGTATTACCCCACCAGTTATCCTCCGCAATATCCTAGAAAATCCTGGTTGGTACACCGCTTATACTCCCTATCAAGCAGAAATAGCTCAAGGAAGGATGGAAGCATTGCTAAATTTCCAAACTATGGTTACAGACTTAACTGGTTTAGAAATAGCTAACGCTTCTCTCCTTGATGAAGCTACAGCAGCAGCAGAAGCGATGAGTATGAGTTACGGTTTATGCAAAACCAAAGCAGAAGCTTTCTTTGTTGACTCTAACTGCCATCCTCAGAATATTGAAGTTGTCAAAACTAGGGCACAACCATTAGGAATAGAAGTAATAGTCGGCGACTTCCGGACTTTCACTTTTGACAAACCAATTTTTGGCGCACTCCTTCAATATCCTGCTACTGACGGAGCAATTTATGACTACGGCGACTTTGTGGCCAAAGTTCACGAGTTAGGAGGTTTAGTAACTGTTGCTGCTGACTTACTCAGTTTAACCTTACTGACACCCCCTGGAGAATTTGGTGCTGATATTGTGGTGGGAAATACTCAACGTTTTGGCGTGTCTCTAGGATATGGCGGTCCCCATGCTGCTTACTTTGCCACTAAAGAAGCTTATAAACGACAAACTCCAGGACGTATTGTGGGAGTTTCTCAAGATGCTAATGGCAACTCAGCGTTACGGTTGGCACTACAAACGCGGGAACAACATATTCGCCGGGAGAAGGCAACTAGCAATATTTGTACTGCTCAAGTTTTGCTAGCGGTGATGGCAGGTATGTATGCGGTTTATCACGGTCCGGATGGTTTAAAAGAAATTGCGGAAAATATCCATAACTTGACTGTTAAGTTGGCAACAGGTTTAAAACAGCTTGGTTATCAAATTGGTGCAGAACCATTTTTCGATACTATTCGGATAACAGTAGGCGCTGACTCTCCTGTAAAAACTGCAAAAGAAATTATTGATGCTGCTGAAAATGTAGGTATTAATTTCCGAACTTTTGACGAACAAACGGTTGGTATTTCTCTAGATGAAACTACCACTGAGAGAGATGTACAAAATCTGTGGCAAATTTTTGCTGGTGGAAAAGCATTACCAGATATCGAAAATGAAAATATTTCCCCCATTTCTCAAAGTACTTATGCTCGTACTAGCAGTTATTTAACTCACCCAGTATTTAACAGTTATCATTCTGAAACAGAACTCTTGCGTTACATTCATCGTTTGCAGTCAAAAGATTTATCTTTGATAACATCAATGATACCCTTGGGTTCCTGTACAATGAAACTCAATGCTACAGCAGAAATGATACCTGTAACTTGGCCGGAATTTGCCAAAATTCATCCTTTTGCTCCCACTTCTCAAACCAAAGGTTATCAAATAATGTTTGAGCAACTAGAGGAATGGTTAGCAGAAATCACAGGTTTTGCAGCAATTTCTCTCCAACCAAATGCAGGTTCCCAAGGTGAATATACTGGTTTATTAGTAATTCGCGAATATCATGCTAACCGTGGGGAAGCACATCGCAATGTTTGTTTGATTCCTGACTCTGCTCATGGTACAAACCCTGCTTCGGCGGTGATGAGTGGGTTAAAGGTTGTGGTAGTGAAATGCGATAAACAAGGAAATATAGATATTGCAGATTTGCAGAAAAAGGCAGAAAAGCATAAGGATAATTTAGCTGCCATGATGATTACTTATCCTTCTACTCACGGTGTATTTGAGGAAGACATTGTTGATATCTGTGAAATTATCCACGGTTTCGGTGGGCAAGTTTATATGGATGGAGCAAATATGAATGCTCAAGTAGGGTTATGTCGTCCAGCGGAAATTGGTGCTGATGTTTGTCATTTGAATTTGCACAAAACTTTCTGCATTCCTCACGGTGGCGGAGGTCCAGGAATGGGTCCGATTGGGGTTAAGTCTCATTTAGCACCGTTTTTACCAGGGCATTCTGTGATTAGTATTGGTGGAGAAAATTCTAGTGGAGCGGTATCTGCTGCACCTTGGGGTAGTGCGAGTATTCTGCCAATTTCTTGGATGTATATTGCGATGATGGGTGCGGATGGTTTGACTGAAGCAACTAAGATAGCGATTTTGAATGCTAATTATATTGCGCAACGGTTGGATGATTATTATCCAGTCTTGTACAAAGGTAAGTATGGGTTTATTGCTCACGAGTGCATTCTAGATTTGCGTCCGTTGAAAAAGTCGGCAGGTATTGAAGTAGAAGATATTGCCAAACGCTTGATGGATTACGGTTTTCACGCACCAACGGTTTCTTGGCCTGTAGCGGGTACAATCATGGTAGAACCGACGGAGAGTGAATCGAAAGAGGAGTTAGATCGTTTTTGCGATGCGATGATTTCCATTCGTCAGGAAATAGAAGAAATTGAAACTGGTAAAGCAGATAAAGAGGATAATTTGTTGAAAAATGCGCCTCACACTGCTGAGAGTTTAATGGTGGATGAGTGGAAACATAGTTATTCTCGCCAACGTGCTGCTTATCCTGCACCTTGGACGCGAGAGCATAAGTTTTGGCCGAGTGTAGGGCGAGTTGATAATGCTTTTGGCGATCGCAATTTTGTCTGTTCTTGTTTGCCGATAGAAGCTTACAGTTAATTGTCACCTTAGGAGTGACTTGATCTGAGATTAAAGTGAAAAAAGGGGGCTGGCTTTGCTTCCCCTTTTTTCAATCTCAAAGTCAAAAGAGGGAAAAATCTTGTTTCTAGTTTGATAGAGAGTCTGATGTTGTCATTGCGAGGCGTTGCTCAAACAAGTTAATCTCTTGAAAAAAACCATTAACTCAGCCGACGCAATCTCCTAATTTTACTATTATGCTAAGATTGCCAGAGGTGATAATGATTTAGTAAACCCAAATAATTGCTTTTTGTACCCCCTTGCTTCGGACAGTAATAGAGTGAGAAGCTAGTTTAATATTTAGTTGATGAATCAGATATAATATCATGTCCGTTGGTATCGGAGCGTGTAAAAGTTGGGAAAATATCTACCGCCATATAAAGTTTTTCCTTCTCTTAAAGCTTCTTCCTCCCTGTTCCCAGTTAAGTGTTCCCAGTTAAGTGTTCCCTACCTTTGCTATACAATACCGATGCTACCGGACATGATATAACACCTTGGGATTACTTCCCTCCATTCCGTTCCAGTCGTAATGACTTTACATAAAAAATTCAGCCTGCCTAAATATTTCGTTTTGGTGGTGGTGCATAGTAATGGTAGAGGGAGTGTGGAGAGTGTGGGGAGTGTGGGAGCGTCAGAAGAAATTAAAAAATATATATCTTCACCATTACAATGCAGGACTACCTTCGTTTTAAACTACCGCCTATCTACTGGACTGACACACCTTAAATGGTGCAATAGATGTAGCTTGGGTTGTTTGCGTTAGCATTGCGCAGCATGGAACCGTTTGCGGAGCATTTCCAACGGAAAAACCCAACAAAAATTTTGCTCCCCTACGGACGTTGCATGCAACGTCCCTACCTTACTCCCCCACTCCCCTACTCCCTAATGCACTAAATTAGCTGTGTCGGTCCACTACTATAAGCTATCCCACCAGATCGACGAGGATCAGCGGCGGCAACTAATCCCCGATCGGGATTCCACAAAGCAGCTTGCACGCCTCCAAAATACATAGACATTTCGGGGAACTTACGAGTAACAAAACCTTCTATAGACTCCACCGGAACCCCAGTTTCAAAAGCTATGGTAGATAAACCTTCAAAAATTTCTACATGAAGCCGAGGATGATTTATGGCTTCAGCGAGTGACATTTCCAAGTGCAGGAAATTGTGCAAGACTTGAACAATGGCAGTAGTAATACGAGAAGCCCCTGGAGAGCCAATTGCTATAACTGTGCCGTCGTTATGCCGTGCTATACTTGGAGCCATATTAGAAATCAGACGGGTTCCTGGGGTCAAACCCCGTAACCCTTGAGGATGAAGTTCTATTTCTCCAAGAGAATTGTTGAGCCATAAGCCAGTCCCCTCAATCATTACTCCAGAACCATAACCAGCAGAGGCAGTAATAGCACAAGCCACCCCCTGACTGTCAACGGCGGAGGTGTGAATCGTAGAAGGAGATGTTAGCGCAGTCTTAAAGTCTAAGTTACTTACCCATTTTAGCCAAGGAGGAACTTGGCCTTCGCCGAAGTTGTCACCAGACTCGTCAAAGTGATGGCAGCGATAGTCTAAAACAGCTTTCTGAATTTGGGCCATTTGCCTGAGTGCTGCTAGATTATCCGTCAAAAAAGGCTGGCGTTCAAGGAGCCAGAGCATTGCTGCTACACAAACTCCACCAATGGCAGGAGGTGGATTAGTAATTACCTCCCAATCACCAAGACGGATAGAAATCGGCCTCCTTGTCTGCACCTGGTAATTCTGGAGATCGAGAGCTGTTAGTAGACCATTATTTGCTTGAATTTCCTTCGCTATCCGTTGTCCAATTTCTCCCGTGTAAAAAGTGCTTACTCCCTCCTCGGCAATTATTCCTAGACTATCAGCTAATTCAGGGATGCGCACAATTTCTCCTGGCTGAAGGTAACTACCATCAGGGTGATGTAAAACTCGATAACTGTCTGGATGCCAACTAAAGATAGCTTCGTGAGTATAAGCCAAATATTCAGCAGCGGCTCCAGTCAGAGGAAATCCTTCTTGAACCCATCGGCGAGCTGGCTCTACCAGAGTTTTCCAGGGAAGATTACCATATTGCTCGGCTGCCATGGCTAAACCCTTTAATATCCCAGGGGTCGCCACCGAGCCATAACCAATGATGGTACTCATCTGACCACCATAGTCGAAGACAACTTCTCTCATTTCTTTGCCGACCCGTTCTGGTGGTAATCCTCGGCCAGGCATTTCCCCATAGGCATCCATCGCAATTGGTTGTTTGTCTGGCGACCAAATCGTAATAAAACCACCTGCTCCAGGAGCCATTACTCCTAAGTCAGTACACATGGAAACCAAGGTGGATGCCACAGCAGCATCAACAGCATTCCCTCCAAGAGAGGCAATGGTAGCACCTGCATCTGCTGATATTTGAGACCCAGAGGAAATAGCAACCTGCGACATAGTTAGTCTATTTGTAGGCAATAGTTTTGACTAGGTTGTTATCAGATATACTACCTGATAATAAAGATTATACCTTGATTATTTAGTTTTGGGATAATTTGTTCAAGTTATTTTTACACGGCTCCGGAAGTCCACCTTCTCCTGATAAGATCAAGTCCGGTATCATTAGACATCTGGTAAAAAAGATATAGACTTTTTGCGCTTAGTAGGGAACAGGGAACAGGGAACAGGGAATAGGGAACAGGGAAAAGAAAGAAGTCCAGTAGGGTGCGTTAATGAAATGTAACGCACCGCTTGTCCCCAACTTTGGGATAATTGATTCAACTTTTTATTATTGAAGATGTCTAATATTATCGGTGCGTTAAGCTTTCGGTGCGTTACGCTGCGCTAACACACCCTACTGGACTAAAACAAAATTTCTAGGGTGCGTTAGACGGCGTAAATTTAGACTCTGAACAAGATTTGGTAATCCGTCCTAACGCACCGTCTCTTCCGTAATGTTCGGTGCGGAATACTGCGCAAACGTTAACGCACCCTACTGGACTGACACATATTCAATTGGGCGTTACATCATTGGGGGGCGGGTTTATCTAACATTAGGTGAAAGCTCGCGTTAATTTAACGGGGAAACCCGCCCCTACTATTGCACTATTTAAGGTGTGCCAGTCTACTACTGGATTTAATTAATTCTGATTACAGCGGTTTTCATTAATATAGAGTACAGAGATTTGGGTTTAAAGGAAGAATTAAGAAGGAAGAAGGTTTGTTGTCTACTTTTGTGAAAACCCCTATAACACCTATCTCCAAGTGTGGGATATCTAGAAAGATTTGGCAATAGCTGAAGATGGAACATTTTTTTATACCGAACCAGAGCGGATTTGAGATCAGGAGTCAAGAGTCCGTAGTAAAGACACCAAAGGGTTAATCAATGGTACATCTTCGAGCTGGTTCAAACCATTGAGCCAATCCATTTTGCAAGGCATCAGCAGCTTCTTGGGGAGTCATTTCACCGTTAATGACTTTCAGTGCCCCATTCTGCATTAAAGAGTAGCCATCAGGCAACCCATCCTGTAACTGCGGATATGCCCAACGCACATCAGTGCCACGCCCCTCACTCAGCTTCAGAAAAGTATTAGCATACTGATTACGAATTTCTGGCACTGCTTTGTGCATGGGAAAAAAACCGGGCAGTTCATTACTGAAGAATTCTGCTGCTTCGGGTGTCGTCAACCATTGCAAAAAGATTTTCGCTTCCTGCTTATGCTTTGAGGCAGCATTCAATCCTATGGCAAAATCTGGATGTAACGTTATATAAGCTGGTTTTCCCGCTGGGGGTGGCACGGCAAAAACACTCCAAGTAAGATTAGGCGCTTCAGATTCAAAGATAGGAATATCCCAGGAACCTCCCATCCACATAGCAGCTTTACCTTGTAGGAATAATTGTTGGCTCTCATAGTAGCCCAGTGTTGCTTGACCTTCTGGCAGAAATGGGGCAATGTCTGCAACTGCTTGAAATGCTGCTACAGTATGCTTGTCGTTGAAGCAGCGATCGCCAGAGCTATACTTGAGTCTTCCTTCCCGTCCGCCAATAAAGTTGGGTGCCAAGTTCATAAAGACAACCTCGGCGATCGCCCACTTGTCTTTCGACCCATTGGCAAAGGGTATATAACCGAAATATTTTATGACTTCTGCCGTATAGAGCAACTCCTCCCAAGTAGTAGGCACTTTTAGATTCAGTTGCTCAAACAGGTCAACATTATAGTATATGCCGTGGGAAACCGCCATAAAAGGTACACCATAAGATTTACCATCATCTGTTGCCCAAGGATCTAAATTCTCTGGCGTAAAATTGTCCTTCAATCTGGGTAAATCTTGTAAGGGTTCCAGATAACCTTCTTCAAACAATGGTCGTGAGAAGGAAAAAGAACGTAGATAGAACAAATCAGGAGCTACACCTTTTTCTAACTGGCTCGTTAGAATTGAGTCATATTCTTCACTGGGAACAAATTCTACATTGATGTGAGGATACTTACTGTTAAACACTGCTAGTATCTGGTTAATCTGTTCTACATCATGGTTCGTCAACCACGAACTCAAAGTTAAGGTTACTTGTTCGTCGGTTGCGTTTCCTAGATTAGCATCAGTTGCTGCGGACTCTTGTGGGGAGAAAGGGCGTTGCTGATCAGAATGTGGAGAAAGTGATAAAGTAATGACATAGCGGAAGACAAATATGACCCCAACCGTCAAAATTAGTAATGGATAAACTACCTTGCTAACTCTGGCTAAACGTTTGACTAATTTCTGGTTGTCTTTTTTCGATTCTATATAACTAGCGATCGTGATCGCTAGTCCCAACAATACTAACAGGTAAACGCAATAGAAGATATATTCAATCGCAATTAAATAGCCAATTTGTGGTAAATCACTGGAAAGTCTCTGGTGGAAAAATGATGAAGTTAATAAGGTACTTACACCGATACTAACCCGCGGACTTATTTGTTCTGCAGGGATAAAGAAAAGTAGGTACGATACACAGATAATTAGAAACAGAGGCAGCAAGTTCTTAATAGCAAAGCTGACTCCATCTCTTTGAATTGAAATAACAGCATTAAACCTAGAATATTCTATATCAGTATCTGAGTTAAAAAATTGGGGATTACCTAGGGTAGAGCTATCTCTAATTATATCCACAAAAAAATTAGCGTTTTTTACTTCCCAGTTAGGAGTCGAACTAAAAACCTGGGATCTTTCAAACTTCTTTAAAGTCGCTTGATTAGTTTGATTGCGCATCCCTAATAAGTCCTGCACATAGAGCAATTTTTCTCTATTTAAGGAGGAATGGCGGAATTTTAGCTGCAAACTTTGGGTATCAAAGGGATATTCATGAAAAGCAAAATTCACCTTAAATTTGGCTTTGATTCGATAAAGTCGGTAGGTGATATCGTTGTCTATTTCTTCATCAGCTAGAGGCCGACCTAATTTGATAGTTTCTGCTGAATTAATAAACTCAATTTCATCAAATTTAATCCGATTTGGACCGCGAAACCAAAGATAAAAATCGACGGTATAAGTTGATTGTTTCTGATCGATATCACTCACTTCATTAATATCTATCCCAGTATATACTACCTGGGTTTTTTGCATATATCTACCATTAACGAGTAAAATATTTTCTGCTTTTAATTCTTGCTCAATATCCTCAATCTTCTTGAGGTCAGTCACAGGAGAAAGCTGAGTCCAGCTTGAAATGAATTTCTGCTGCTGAAATTTGCCAATATAAACCTCTTTAAAAGCATTACCTTGCCGATCAAAGTAAATGAGACCTGTTGTGCCTTTAATACCATTTTTAATCTCATTAATTTGGGCGAGAGCATCTTTAATTTTCTGGCGTTCTGCTCCTAGGTTTTTCCGTTCACCTTGAACGTTTCCCCTTTCCATCGCCTTAATAGCTACTAAGGTAGCATCATAATAGGTAGCTGCTATCGGACTTGGTTCTTGATCGTACTTTTTAAGATACTTATTTCTGAACTGTTGAGCTTTTTCTCCTGCAGTATTAAAAATAATATGAGATATGGCATAGATATCATCAGAGAAATACCCCGGTATTGCCTGTTCCTCTGAATAATCTTTTATTAGATCTATAAATCCCGTACTAAGGATGTCACCGCCTATCATGGGATATTCTAAGCCCCTGCGCATCATTTTGGGGATTAGTTTTGCCACCTCGCTGGTAGTTGTTGTCAAAAAAATAATCCCAGTTTCATCCTTCTTTGTCTTGGATAAATCTAGGATAATTTGATCGCGCATCTTCTCCACATTTTCGGATTTTGGCTCGATATTCCATTTATATTTGACTGTTCCTCCCAAAGCTATGAATTCATTTTCAAAAGCTTTGGCTAGAAATTTGTTATAAATATCATCCTCTTGAATTATGATACTCGCCGTTTGCTGATGCAAAATTCTCTTAACATAATTGGCTAAATAAATGCCTTGAAAAGAAGTATCAACAACTACTCTAAAGTACCAATCATTTCCTTGTGTAACAGCTTGATTAGTTGCAGAAGCAGTAATCGCTGGAATGCCATATTCTTTGTAAACTTGACTCCCTTCGACAGAAGTAGAACTGGAAAGATGTCCCAAGACGACGAGGGCTTTATTTTGTTTGGCAATCTCCAAAGCTTTCTGTCGAGCCAATTTAGGTTCTCTTTGGTGATCAAACTCTAGCAATTTGACCTGCTTTCCCCCAATTCCCCCCTCTTGGTTAACCTGGTCGAGATACAAGTTGATTCCCCTAACCATCTCCTGTCCCTCTAATTTGTGCTGTCCCTTCATGGGACCGACAACTGCGAGATAAATGGCATGGTCTTCTCTAGGCAAAATGATCAGGATCGCCAAATAAAAGATCAAGAGGAAAAAAAATACTAATAATCGATATTTTTTTGGTAACTTGAGTTTCATTAAGGATTGTTCCTGTTAATAAGAGTCTGTTCGTAAACTAAATAGATGCTAGATTTCACAATTCATTTTTACATCGCTCCTTGTAGGAAATAGCTACTACTAAACAAAAGTTAACACTAACAGACTCTGTATTGTTTGACCTCAAACAAGTTATATTATGTCCGGTTGAATAGTTATAAATAAGAAGGGAGGAGTCAGGAGTCGTAGGGGCGTTTCATGTCGCGCAGCGAAACGGCCGTTAGCTTCGCATAACTATCGTTAACGCCCGTACAGGAGTCAGGAGGGAAGAGGGGAGAAAGAAAGTACAAAAAGGAGAATGTTTTTTGGTCGCGTAAGCGGAACGGAGTTCTATCACGCTCTGATCCGGACATGATATTAAACCTGATTAACACCTATCTCCAGTAATTTTTCTAATCTTGCACTTGACCAGTATTCTGTAAGGTATGCGATCGCAAAAATAGAGTCAAGTCGAATTAACCATATCACTTGTTTAAAAGTATCATCTTCTTCATCAAATTCATCTGGTGGAACTAATACCATAATTTCCACAAAGTTATCAGTCACACTAACAGGAAGACCATAATAAGTTTCCTCTGCTTCAATGCGGACTTTACTACCATTTTCTAGTGCTTCTGTTAATCTTTGATAAAGAAGATTAGGCTTTTTTGACTTGTATTTTTTTGTCACAATTATTCTCCATAACTATAACGTTGCAGTTTGTCTAAAATCTGCTTGAACAGTTGTCACAATTATTCTCCATAACTATAACGTTGCAGTTTGTCTAAAATCTGGTTGAACAGTTGTCATTGCGACGATAGGAAGAAATCTCAGGGATGCGCGAAGATTGCTTCCTGATATCAAATCTGCTTGCTTTGGAGAATAAGGTTCCACCATCAGTATTGGCTAAAATTCCTAGTTTTTAGAGGGTTTGGAGACCAAACCCCTACGGTCTTGAATTATATTGATACTACCGGATTTGGTATGGCCGTCGCAATGACTTGGATACAGTAATTATCAGGATTTTATATTACACACTCAAACAAGAAACCGGGTTTATTGCCATGATTATTTTCAAATCACGAAATTTTCTAGATAAACCCGGTTTCTGCGCAACTCCTATTTTTTCTGACTTTTGACTTTTGAATTTCTCGATCATTGCGCACTGGCAAAGAAGTCTCCATAATTTCCATCAACAATTCTAGTCGTGAAGCGTGAGACAACATTGGCACCAAATTAGGCAAAGAGTAGTAGTCACCTTTAAAACTCAAAGTTTCCACTGGCACTTGCTTCCGCTTCAGTTGACTTTCTACATAATTAGAAGCATAGTTACCCAAACGCACAATAACCACATTTGGCATCACCGCCAAGTCACGACAATAAGCAGTGTAAGCATCAGCAAAATAAGGTGCAGTATTTTCTCCTTCATCTGTCACCAGAATAAACTGTTCGACAACTTGCTTTTTGCGTCGCATTGCTGCTACAGCACAACCGCAACTTGTACCTCCACCCGCGCGAATATTTTGGAAACCACGTTCCCAGTCACTCAACTCTGTACCTTCGGCAGTAACAGGATAAGGCATAGTATCGAAAGCGTAGACAAATAGTTCCGCTTCAGTAATACCTGAAATTAGGGAAGCAAGACGCTTACCAACTTCGATCGCCTGGTGCATGGAACCAGACTTATCCACAAGTAAAGCAGTTGGTAGAGAAATTTTACCGCGCTTTTTGACTTGCTCGTTAGTCACCTTCTCCAACTTGGCAGCAGTTTCCGCATCAACCTGGGAAGCATCAGCAGCAACTTTAGCTTTATAAGCAGATACGCGATCGCTATTTTGCGCTTCAGTCAGTTTCTCATCTATTAACGCTTTTACTTCTGGGTGTTCCATTGCACCACGAGCAGTCAGAGATTTCAGGTTATTGATAATTTCCTGGGGAGACATAGAATTAATCAAAGCTACTAATACAGTAGGTGTTAATTTTTTGACTGCTCCCACAGCAATAGTATAGGGAATGTTGTGTTCCACTATTAAAGCTGCTTGCTCTGCTGCTGTTTCTGTTTTTGCCAACTGCTTCAACATGAAAGCTAGACTATCTTCTGGAGGTCTTTCTTTAAATAAGATGGCATCAGCGCGAGAATTAGGTTTAATGTGCAAAGTCGCATATAAGTGCTTCATTGCTTTGCGGTTACGGATAGCTGCGCGGTCAAAAAATTCTGCATTTTTTTCGCGCTTGCGCAAATAACGAGTAACAGCAGTACGCGCTGAACGTGGCATTTTATTTTGCTGTTGTTTCATAAAGTATACAATGCGTGACACCTGGTAAGGAGGGAAATTTTGTAGCATTATGAAACCTGCATCTCGGTGTTCTGTAAGATTACTTGTTAGCAAGTTTCCTAAGAATACTTCTTCATGGTCTCGCACATCACCGTTATTTTGATACCAAACTGCTAAATGTCCGTAAAAAATAGGGTCTAACTCAACAATTAATTGATGAATTTCTGCTACTTTTTCTAATTGACGGTGAGGAGTTGTGAGCAGACTATTGAGCATTTCTAAACGTAAGTCGCGTTCATCGTTATTCATCTTAGTTTTATTCATTTTAACTACCTCCTTATTCAAACCAAAATAACTTTTTTCGGAGGCAATTATCGTCGGCAGTTTTGCGGTGTTTTGGTATTAATATTTATGATTAAATATACCGCGCAAGTTAAGAGAGTTTTGCTACCCATAAGCTGTATGTAATCTCTCTAGTTTGGGGCGCGACGACAACTGCTAATGAAATAAATATTCAGCTATAGAAATATGAAATGATTGGTGAAAAAAACTGTAGGGGTTTGGTTTCCAAATCCCTCCTTTAGGTTTGGAGAGCAAACCCCTACGTTCAATAATTGATAATTGATAATGGATAATTGATAATTACCTCTGGTTAAAACCGTTACGGAATTGAATATCGGGAAATATCCTAGCACTTTTTTTCCCCTATCCAAGGGGAGGCTTCAAGGCGCGAATTATTTAATTATTAATTATTAATAATTAATAATTGGGTAAGATTTTCTCATAGGGGTTTGGTCTCCAAATCCCTTGAAGCTTGGGTTTGGAGACCAAACCCCTACAGTTTTTTCTCACGAATGATTTCCTATTGTTATATGTTTTTTTAAATTAGGAATTAAAATCACTTCGCGCAAGTTAAGAAAGCTGTTGTTTCATACGCAGGAATTGAACCTGCTACCACTTGCATTAAAGGCAAATGCTCTACCAAATGAGCTAGTATGTAAGCTTTCATTGTTAGGGCGCGAAGTGAAATTCTCTATGCTTTATTTAAGCTATTAAAGCTGTTTAAACGTGAGTATTAAAAGTATAAATAGCATCTTAAGAGATAGGTTTTTACTAATTTGAAAATTTCTCTAAAAACATAAATTGAATATTGAATTTTCTAGGTTCAGTGATTAGGCAGCTTTGCCTCTTTATTTACCTTATATTTTTTATACTACATAAATAATACATAACTGTCAAGGGGGTAAGAAAATATTTTTTGAAGAATCTAAAAGTCAGAAATATTCATATTTAAAATTCTTTGACATAGAAAATATTAGTATGAACTTTACGGAAACCCACAGACTCATAAAGTCGAGTTGCTCCCGACGGGTTCTCAGCATCAACACCAAGTAACGCCTTATCCATACCAACATCTCGTAACCGTTGCATTCCAGAAAGTAACATAGCCTTTCCTAACCCACGCTTCCGAAAACCACGACGAGTACCGAGAATAACTATTCCACCTTCTTTTGTTCCTTTGTCCTGGTTTTTTTCTGGGTTAATAAAACAGCAACAAAAACCAGCAAATGTACCATCACTAGCACTAATTGCAACTAAATCTAAATCTTGTCTGTAGTGAGGGTGACTTACTTCATGTTCCAACTGCTCAACTGTCAAATCATGGTGGTTCCAATGATCTATAAACGTTTGGTTAAACATCTCCACCCATGCTTCTAGGAAATGTCGCTGCCCAATTTCACTAGAAAATTGCTGAGATAGAGCAGACTCCAATGTAAAACCTTTGGGTAACTCTGGTTTGGGAAAAGGTTCGGTGAGCGATCGCTCCATGCGCAAAAAATAACGACATGGGGTAAAACCACAACTTTCTAATAATGCGATACGTTGAGTTTGAGTGTCGCGACTACCTGAGCGCAACTTTACAGAAGTATTTCTATCTGTAGCGACTTCCCGTATTCGTTGTTCACTCCATTTAATGATTTCTTGTTCTATACCTTCGCCTCTGAAAGTAGGATGAACTTTGAAAGAAAGATGAGCATCAACTGATAATTCTGGGATTGATAATTGCCCAAAAGCAATAAGCTTACCATCTCCATCTTCCCAAAGACTAATTTCACGCTTTATGTCTGGAGCTGGACTATTAAATTCACGTTGCAGAGAGGAAATAGATATCCATTGATCTAAGTGATCGACTTCTTCACAAGCTTGGAAAAGTTCTGCGATAGTGCTCCGCACCGCTGCGCGATCGCCTCTAAATCATTTTCTCCCTGATAAGAGCGAGTTGCTAAGGTTTTCATATATAATTTCATAAATAATAACTGATAACTGAAATAACAGGGCGTCCGACGAGACTTGCACTCGTTTCCTTCGGCGTCACAAACCGACGTTTCGACTACTTCAACCTCAGACACCAAATGGAGACTAGGGGGGTTGAACCCCTACCACAACTTCGCAAGAGTTGTATGCTCCCATTACACCAAGTCCCCAAATATTTGATAAGCAATTTTGTATGCAAAAAAATGTATTAACTTTTAGTCAAACACTTCACACAAGTCGAAAAAGTAATGAATACAATACAGCCGTTCTTATCAGTTTTTAACCTGACAGTGAACGCGCTAATCTTTATCTCAGAAAGATTTAGAAAGCTTCGCTATTTCGGTTGCCCGAATATCGCTACTTTAGGACTGTTAGAAAATGTATGTATACTTTATCAGTTGGGGTGCGAAGTTATTTTAGTTATCAATTATCTAGTTAAGATTTAATTTTGTATTTTTTTATTCTTATTCAAATAGTTAAAAAGTCACTTCGTACAAGTCAAAAAAGCTGTTGATTCATACGCAGGATTTGTTCGCCGAAGGCGTTCCCGGAGGGTACCTGCTACAATTTGTGATGAAACAAATGCTCTAACCAAATGAGCTAGTATGTAAGCTTTTTTTGTTAGGGGACGAAGTGAATTTTAACTATTATTATTATGTTCCGCACAAGTCAATAAAGCGCTTGACACTAACGCTCTATCCGTTGAGCTACATTCCCTAAAAATAGTGGGAATGATAGGAGTCGAACCTATAACCTTTGGTTTAGCAGACCAAAATGTATGTACGCTTTACAAGTTAGGGTGCGGAACATTATAGCTTTAAGCATTTCCTACGGACTGCTGCGCAAACAGCTATTAGCTGTCAGCTCTCTACAATATTAATAAAGTTTTTATGCTGATAGCTACTGATAACTGCTGGCTTACATTTTATTTAACCATAAACTGCTTCAGGACGAACAATTAAATCCCCATTTGGACGATGGTCTAAAACGTAGGAATTAAAGCGTTCTTTACCCACATCAA
Organism: Dapis hubbardiae BLCC-M172; assembly: GCF_050016015.1. NCBI lineage: Bacteria > Bacillati > Cyanobacteriota > Cyanophyceae > Oscillatoriales > Microcoleaceae > Dapis > Dapis hubbardiae. The sequence goes on along the minus strand of NZ_JBNHEQ010000167.1, from coordinate 20,340 downwards.
AATATTGAGATAGGCGTTCTTTAATAGCATTTTCTTTCATATTTTCTGTGATGCCTAGTTGATTTTCTGTTACATCATAAGAACGCCCTTCAAATCTAATATGAACCATATCAACACCTCCTAATTTTTTATCTGAAGAAAACAGAATATTTTCCTAGTTAATTTTCTACTTCTTGCTAGTTGATAAAAGACTGATAATATTGCAGTCTATCAAATTTAAAAGAACCTCAAATTTCAGGTTTTGTATAATATAGTAGTCTGCTATTACTATTAGAAATATCCAAAAATTCTCAATATTAGTCACAGAAATAATTTAACTTTTGACTTCTGACTTCTAACTTCCTTAGTTATCTAATAGATACAGCACTTTCCGTTGCCCGTGACGTACAAAGCTAACAGGCAAGATGCCTGTGCTACATGAATTTTACCATTTAAACTTGTACATCATTAATCCGAAATCTGCTGTATTTGTGAAAATTCTGATTAATTATTTAGTTTTCAAGGTGCAAATATGGCTTGTTTCTCTAGAGGTTGTTCGCCTCTCCTTTAACTGCCACATTTATATACTACATAAATAATACATAAAGTGTCAAGGGGGTAGAAAAATTTTTTTCTCAGGATATTGAAAGTAAACTATATCAATAGATATAAGGAAATTACAGTTCTTAAAATATAGATATTCTGCCAAAAAGCCTCCATAAAATCTAAAATCTAAATTTACAATAAAAGAGGGAGCAGGGACATTCGCATTTTTGTTATGCAACGTCCGTACAGAGTAGAGGGAAATAATTGATGATTTCTGTGAGATAATGACTTTCTTAGAGATATCTAATAGTTTTAGGAAGAATAAAATGAGCGAAAAATCTGCAGCAGTTGTGATGGGTGTTGGTTCAGAAGAAGGCTTAGGTGCAACACTTGCTAAATATTTTGCTAACCAGGGTTTGCACGTTTTTGTTGCTGGCCGTAGCGGAGATAAACTACAGTTAATTGTGGAAAATATCGCACAACAAGGTGGGAGCGCAACTGCTGTTGTTACTGATGCAACAGTCGAACAGGATGTCGAACAACTATTTGCAGTTGTGGAAAAAGCAGGTTATCCTCTTGATATTGCTGTCTACAACGCTGGTAAAAATATTCGCGCACCCTTATTAGAAACAGATAGCGAAACTTTTATCAACCTTTGGCAACAAAATTGTTTTGGTGGATTTTTATTTGGCAAACAAGCGATCGCTACTATGAAAAAGCGACAACAAGGTACTCTTATTTTTACGGGAGCGACTGCTTCCTTAAGAGGAAAACCACCTTTTACAGCTTTTGGAGTAGCAAAAGCAGGTTTGAGAGCTTTAGCTCAAGGGATGGCGCGAGAATTTGGTCCCGAAGGTATTCATGTTGCTCATGTCATTATTGATGGTGTTATTGATGGAGAAAAGTCTCGTACAAGGTTCCCAAATTTTGTTTCCCAAAAAGGTAAGGAGGGTTTATTACAACTTGAAGCGATCGCGGAAACCTATTGGGCTATTCACCAACAACATTCGAGTGCATGGACTCACGAACTCGATCTAAGACCATTTAAAGAGTCTTTTTAAAGGCTAGAGAATTAATTAGACAGTGCAAAGTTCTTAAAATAGCCATTGCTAGCTATGGCTATCACCACTCCTTCTCTATTTCACAGCTATAAATGTTATAAGGCTTTACCAGTAATACTTTCAGTCTTGAAAGTAAACCGTTTTTAGAAGCACCTTGTACTCTCCAGTAATTAAGTCTAAAATAAAAATTCAAAAATTAAGATAAATAGTTTTAGATAAATAACTTTTTTACCTTAAAAAAAGCATTTTTCCATCTTGTGTAGTATTGGATAATGGCAAGATACTAAAAGTGCTTTCTTATTTTTTCCAAATTATTAATTTTGCCAATGCTAAAAAAACTTTATGTCAACAACTTTAAATGTCTAGTTAACTTTGAAATTAAATTCTCAAATATAAATTTACTACTAGGAGGAAATGGTTCGGGAAAAACAACAGTTTTTGAAGTTTTGCATAAACTCCAAAAATTTATATTAGGAGAATTTGAAACTACTGGAAAATATTATCAAGTCTCAGAAATTTTTCATCAGCAAGATTTAACTAGATGGCAAAACTCACCTATCCAGAAATTTGAATTAGAAATTGCAGGAAATGGAGGCACATATTTATATGTTCTAGAAATCGAATATCCATATAATTCTTTTCCCAAAATGAGTTATGAAAAATTGACCTTCAATAAAAAACTTCTATTTGAGTTTAATATCGAGCAGACTTTCGGAGAAATTCCTTTTGCAAGACTATTTAATGATTACTCTAGCACGGAAGGAGCTATGCTTGAATATTTTGATTTCTCACGCTCAGGAGTAGGTTTTGTTCCTGAAAGACCAGACCAACAAAAACTTACTTCCTTTAAAAAACTAATTGCCAATTTTTTTATTGTTCAAATAAATCCTTTTGCCATGACAACAGAAAGCCGTCAAGAGGAAAAACATCCTAATAGAAATATTTCAAACTATGCCGCTTGGTATAGTCATTTATCTCAAGAATTTCTGAATCAAATATTTGAACTTACAGTAGAATTACAAAAAATAATCAAAGGTTTTAATTCTTTCCAAAATCAAAAATCAGGAGAAGTCAGAATTCTTTCGGCAATTTTTAATCTTCCTAGTAAAACATCTTATAAACTCAACGAATTATCAGAAGGTCAAAAAACATTAATAGCCCTATACACCTTACTATTTTGCACTCCAGAAACTGATTGTACTTTATGTATTGATGAACCAGAAAATTTTCTAGCTTTACCAGAAATACAACCTTGGCTGATGAAACTTTTTGATTATTGTCAATCAAATCAAAAACAAGCAATATTAATTTCCCATCACCCATCTTTAATTAACTATTTAGCTAGTAATTCAGGTTATTGGTTTGAAAGACAAGAAAATCAACCTGTGCGGGTACAGAAAATTGTTGAAGAAGATGAAGAAGGTTTATCAATTGCTAAACTGATAGAACTTAGATGGATTTATGATGATTGAATAAGAAATCATATCAAATATTGTAGGGGCGAATGGCATTCGCCCCTACCCATTATATGACGATCAAAGCAATTATTTTACTCCTATAATTTTAATCCTGATTCTAACTATTTACTTCTAAATTAATATTGCTAAAAATGACTAAAGTAACAATTTTGTGTGAAGATATTGACCAAGAAAGATTCATTAGAAAATATTTAATTTGCCGAGGTTTATCATCTAGAGATATTACCTGTTTCCCAAAAACGACAGGGATGAAAGTTGAAAATAATAATGCTTCGATTTTAAAGTATTATCCTCAAATTTTAAAAAGTTATAGAAGAACAAAAAATTCTCAAGATATTGCAGTAATAGTAATGATTGATGCTGACGATAAAACTATAGATGAAAGAATTCGTTCTCTGAATATGGCTGTGAATAAAGAAGAAAGAGAGCGAAACAAAGATATGCGTTTACCTAATGAAAAAATAGCTATTTTTGTACCTGCCAGAAATATAGAAACTTGGTTTTCTTATATTAACGGTAATCAAGATTGCAATGAACAAGATGACTACAAAAAGAAAACTCTAAATACAACGGAAAGAATTACATTAGCTGAAGCTTCAGCAACAAAATTAGCATCGGATATTTGTCCTCAAGGACTTGATGAAAATGCTCCATATTCCCTACATCATGCTTGTAATGAACTGCAACGATTACAATTAGATTAGAGATTTTTTCATTCAAAAACTATTCTATTATCAAATTGAATTCCTTTACAATTAATAGTTTTGACTTGAGCTGAATGCTGAATGCTTAAAGCTATAATAATATACTTTACCGAATAATTAAGATTTAAAGCCAACTAGATCAAGAGAAACAATGAATTTATTTTCCTTTTATTCAATCCTATCCGTTTTTAGGGAGACGTAATTATCAATTATCCATTATCAATTATCAATTATTGAAGAAACTTCTTTCACATAAGCTATCTGAGTATTAACTCTCTTGAAACACACCGACTCATAAAGTCGCGTCGCACCTGAAAGGTTATCCGCATCAACATACAATATTGCCGTTTCCATCCCTTTGATTTTCAACAATTTCAACCCTGACAGCAAAATACCACGTCCCAACCCCTGTTTCCGAAAACCACGTCGAGTACCCAGCATATAAATTATACCATCTTTCCGTCCTTTTAATTCATTATTTTCAGGGTGAATCTGACAATCACAAAAAGCAGCAAAAGTACCATCAGGCGCAACCGCAACTAAACTTAACTCTGGTTGATATTTAGAATTGTTGAGTTTATTCTTAACAAATTCAACAGTTATATCTTGATGATTCCAATGATCAATAAAAGTTTGATTAAACATTTCTGCCCAAGCTGCTGCATCTGCTTCATTATCTATATTTTTGAGGGTGAAACCTTCAGGAAATTTAGCTTCTGGAATGGGTTCGGTAAGCGATCGCTCCATCGTCAGAAGATACCGCTCAATTTTAAAACCACAACTTTCTAATAAAGCTATGCGTTCAACATTATCACTATGTCCTCCAGACAACACTTTAACTTTGACATTTCTTTCCCTACCAACTTCCCCCATCCGTTTCTCTCCCCACTCCAGAATTTGAGTTTCTAAATTATTTTGAGTTTGAGGAGCGACTCGGAACCACAAAATACCTGCTATATCTTCTCCCAGTTCAAGAATCATCAGTCCCGCAATAGCTACAAGTTGACTGTTGCCATCTTCCCATAGACAAATATCCCGCTGCTTATCTACAAAAGGATTTTCAAATTGCATTAGCATTTCTGCGGGAGATGGCCATTCATGGAATTGATTAGCTGATTTACTATTGTTGAGTAATCTAGCGATAGTGCTCCGCACCGCTGCGCGAACGCCTCTAATTCTGTTTCACCTCTATAAAAACGAGGTATTACTGTTTTAATGCTCATAATTATCTGATTTATTTTAGTAGTTACGACTTGAGTAGAGAGCATCTTGAAATTAGCTCCCGACTCCTGACTCCTGAATCCTGACTTCTGACTCTATCAGCACAATTCTGAACTAATATAGCGCTACCCATTAAGGTATTTGACATTTTCTAAATCCTGAAACCCCTTGGCAGTCTGCTGTTTCCTGTTCCCTATTCCCTGTTCCCTATTCCCTATTCCCTATTCCCTATTCCCTAGCGCTATAACTGATATGATAGGATAGTTTGCCTATAGGAAAAAGATAAAAAACATTCCATACTCTATGTCTTCTGATGCTTCTGATGCCTCCGTCTCAACTACTTCCACCTCAACACAAGAAGTAAGTACCAACTTACAAGTTAGGTTCAAAACAGAGGAAGGAAAGTTGTTATTACTATTGCCACCAGAATCTAATAGTGGTGAGATAGAAAGTCCAACAGCTATGACCTGGACAGAAATTTGGCAACAGTTAAAGCAACGCCTCAAGGCGGGAGAGAGATTTTGGCAGCCAAAAACAGAAGTAGAGCTAATTGCATTTGACCGTCTATTAGATACTCGTCAACTCCAAGAAATTGCCGAAGCTCTTTTAGAAGTAGAACTAAAATTGGAAAGAGTTAGCACATCACGTCGTCAGACTGCTGTAGCTGCTGCTACAGTAGGCTATTCTGTGGAACAAAAATCTGCCTTGACTACCCTAAGTCAAACTCCTACAAAAAAAGTTCAACCCTTAGCTGAACCACTTTATCTACAAATGACTGTACGTTCTGGAGTAGAAATTCGGCATCCAGGTACCATAATAATTGTAGGAGACATAAATCCCGGTGGCTCTGTTATTGCAGATGGGGATATTCTTGTATGGGGTCGTTTACGGGGAGTAGTCCATGCAGGTGCTAAAGGAAATTCTAAGAGCGTAATTATGACTTTGCAAATGGAACCAACTCTCATTAGAATTGCCGAGCAAGTTGCTAGAGGGCCAGAAAAACCACCAGCTCAATTTTATCCTGAAGTGGCTTATGTGGTAGACCAAGGGATTCGGATTAGCAGAGTTAAAGATTTTGCTAAGATATATCGTTAAATGAAGTCAGAAGTCAGAATTCATAAGTCAGAAGTTGTTTTTATAATGGGGATGCTTCAATAATTGATAATTGATAATGGATAATTGATAATTACCTCTCCCTAAAACGGATAGGATTGAATAAAAGGAAAAAAATTCATTGTTTCTCCACGGCGAGTGAGAGGCTTTAAACCTTAATTATTCGGTAAGTAACCTTCCAAAAACATTTTGCCAATTAAGGCAGGGTTGTGCTACCCCATTATTTTGATAAATTTATTTAGGAATTTATAGATGAGAAATCTCCAAAAATTATATTTTTAACCTCTGGCAATTAATGGCCTCAAGATAAACAGTTAAAATTTAAGCGGGAAAAATACTCATACAAGGTTTAGAATATATCAGTTTTGAAGTCTTTGCTAACTAACTTAATTTGGCAAAAACAAAATTTTATTGACAAAATAACCCTTTGTATTGTAACAAAAATTGACTATATACAATTACTTAATGTCTAATAGCTTATGAGCAGAATTATTGTGATTACTTCTGGTAAAGGTGGAGTGGGAAAAACTACCTGCACAGCCAACTTGGGCATGGCTTTAGCTCAACAAGGTCGCCGAGTCGCAGTAATTGATGCAGATTTCGGTTTGAGAAATTTGGACTTACTTCTGGGTTTGGAAAATAGAATTGTCTATACAGCAGTGGAAGTTTTAGCAGGAGACTGTCGCCTTGAGCAAGCAATAGTTAGGGATAAGCGACAACCCCGTTTATCTCTTCTACCTGCTGCCCAAAACCGGATGAAAGAGGTAGTTACTCCTCAACAAATGCAGGAATTAGTAAATATGTTGATGCCAAAATATGACTATATTTTAATCGACTCTCCTGCTGGAATTGAACAGGGTTTCCAGAATGCGATCGCGCCAGCCCAAGAAGCTATAATTATTACAACCCCAGAAATATCTGCTGTCCGTGATGCAGACAGAGTAATTGGACTCCTAGAAGCAAATAACGTCAGGAATATCCATCTAATAGTTAATCGGATTAGACCCCTGATGGTGCAAGCTGATGAAATGATGTCTGTACAAGATGTAGAGGAAATACTTGCTATTCCACTGATGGGAATTATTCCAGATGATGAAAAAGTAATTGTATCTACTAACCGAGGAGAACCTTTAGTATTATCAGAAAATCTTTCTCAGGCAGGTTCAGAATTTAATAATATTGCTCGTCGTTTGGATGGAGAAAAAGTAGAGTTTATAGACTTAAACCCCCCACAGGAAAACTTTTTTACTTGGCTGCGTAAACTATTGTCATCTAAAGTTATTTGACCCTTGAAAATTTACTAAACCTAATTCATTTATGAATTATCTTAGTTCAAAGATAAGCTAATGCTAAACGAAATTCTAGAAAAACTTTTTTCTAAAAATACTCCTAAGAGTCGTGACGAGGTTAAGCGTCGTCTAAAATTGGTTATTGCCCATGACCGTGCCGATCTCAATCCAGAATTAATTGAAGCAATGAGAAAAGAAATTATGGAAGTAGTATCTCGTTATGTCGAAATAGATGATAGCGATTCAGAATTTTTGTTAGAAAATAATCAAAGAGCTACAGCTTTAGTAGCCAATTTACCTATAAAACGTATTAGGGCCAACCCAGATACTGATAATAGTTAAGTAATAATATAACGACGACGGATAATTGTAACATTATTGTTGACATAATTTATTTTTTTTAATTTGACAATATTGACATAAAGTGATATATGTGCCTACTTATCCTCCTGTATCATATAGAAAATTAGCGAGCAAAATAATTAATATTATCCTGGATGAACGCTTCAGTGATAATCTAAAAAATGACCGGAAAATTGGGTTTCAACCCTAGCCCTTTTAGGACAACTAAGGTTTTTCTTAAGAATTGAAATGTCCCGTATTTGTCCGGGAAAAGCGGAAAGTCAATGAGAAACTCATGTCTTGAAGCACAATTTCAAAATGTCAATTCCCCCTAACCAAGATTTTTAGGGGGAAAAGGTTGTTAAATTGTCGCCAGGGGACACTTGGAGACTAAAAACGGACGTCGAGGAAAGCATAAGACTAGCTTCAAAGTTAGCAGCATTTACTCGAACGTTTTTCTAGGACTTGTTTCTAGTTGGGCTCATGTAATGGATATGCTATTAAATTACGATCACCTTTAATGGCCTAGAGTGTGGTATATCTTAATAGACTGCCTATTTAGAGATGCAAGTATAAAGAGCGAGAGATGCGGTTGGCTTGACCGTGAATGCCTGTGGAGGTTGTGCTGCCGACAGTTACCGTAGAAGCAGGAAGTAAACATTGAAATGTCACTAATTGTGCCATTTTATATAAGTTTTATGAAGCAGGATGTCAAATATTAATCTTCAAACAAACACCTTTCCGAACAATTTCGGATAAGTCAATAATTACAGATAAGTAGAATGGTAAGCACCGCAGAAAAAACAAACGTAGGATATATTACTCAAATTATTGGTCCAGTAGTAGATGCTAAATTCCCTAGTGGAAATCTTCCAGAAATCTACAACGCCTTAACAATTACAGGCCAAAACGAAGCAGGACAAGATATTTCTGTAACTTGTGAAGTACAACAACTTCTAGGTGACAACCAAGTTCGAGCTGTGGCCATGAGTGCTACAGATGGCCTAGTGCGTGGCATGGAAGTAGTAGATTCCCGTGCTGCAATTAGTGTGCCTGTAGGAACTGCTACTCTAGGTAGAATCTTTAATGTTGTCGGTGAACCTGTAGACGAATTAGGTCCAGTTGGAACCGAGGACACATCCCCTATTCACCGTCAAGCTCCTAAACTTGTAGAGTTAGAAACTAAGCCTTCCGTTTTTGAAACTGGTATTAAAGTTGTAGACCTACTTGCGCCTTATCGTCGTGGTGGAAAAATTGGTCTATTTGGTGGTGCAGGTGTAGGTAAAACCGTTATCATCATGGAATTAATTAACAACATCGCTAAAGCTCACGGTGGAGTATCCGTTTTTGGTGGTGTGGGAGAGCGGACTCGTGAAGGTAATGACCTTTACAATGAGATGGTTGAGTCTGGAGTAATTAACCCAGAAAACCTCGGTGAATCTAAAGTGGCCTTGGTCTATGGTCAGATGAACGAACCACCAGGAGCTAGGATGCGTGTTGGTCTGTCAGCTTTGACAATGGCAGAATATTTCCGGGATGTTAGTAAGCAAGACGTACTGCTATTCATTGACAATATCTTCCGATTTGTACAAGCTGGTTCTGAAGTATCTGCTCTTTTAGGAAGAATGCCATCTGCGGTGGGATATCAGCCTACTCTTGGTACAGAGATGGGTGAATTACAAGAACGTATTACATCCACAAAAGAAGGTTCAATTACTTCTATTCAAGCAGTATATGTACCTGCGGATGACTTGACAGACCCTGCACCTGCTACTACTTTTGCTCACCTAGATGCTACTACAGTATTATCAAGGGGTCTTGCTTCTAAGGGTATTTATCCAGCAGTTGACCCATTGAATTCTACATCTACTATGTTGCAACCAAGCGTAGTTGGTGATGACCACTATAATGTTGCTCGTTCAGTACAATCTACTCTACAAAGATACAAGGAACTTCAAGATATTATCGCCATTCTTGGTTTAGATGAATTATCAGAAGATGACCGTCTAGTTGTAGCTCGTGCTCGTAAGATTGAGCGCTTCTTATCACAGCCATTCTTTGTAGCTGAAGTATTTACAGGTTCTCCTGGTCAATATGTGAAGTTGGAAGATACCATGAAAGGCTTCAAAATGATTTTATCTGGTGAACTTGATGATTTACCAGAGCAAGCTTTCTATATGGTGGGTGGTATTGACCAAGTAATTGCTAAAGCTGAAAAACTTAAGGCAGAAGCATAGTCATAATTTGCTCTGTTCGTCCTCAGCTAGGAAATAAATGTTGACCAAAAAATAAGGTCTCCTACCCCTTGCAGGGGCTCGAAAAAAATAAACTTCAGTATTTTAAACCTCTGGCTTTCCTGCGGAATGCGGAGCTAACAGCCAGAGGTACTGATAACTGATAAATGATAACTGATAACTGAAATGACATTAACTGTGCGTGTAATAGCTCCCGACAAAACAGTTTGGGACTCAGAAGCTCAAGAAGTAATTCTACCTAGTACAACAGGTCAATTAGGAATTTTAGGTGGACACGCTCCACTGTTAACCGCCCTCGATACAGGTGTAATGCGAGTTCGTGCTGAAAAAGACTGGATGCCGATCGCTCTGATGGGTGGTTTTGCTGAAGTAGAAGCAGATGAAGTAACTATACTTGTTAATGGTGCTGAAAGAGGAGATGCTATTGACAAAGAAGAAGCTCGTTTAGCATATCAGGAAGCTGAAGCACGTCTGCAAAAAGCTGAAAGTGCCGATCTGCAAGAACAAATTCAAGCTAAACAAGCTTTGAAGCGAGCCAGAGCACGTCTACAAGCTGCTGGTGGAATGGTTAACTAAAGTCCTACTTCTGTTAACAGGGACTGCATTTGCTCCCAGGCCAGTCCCTGTTGAATATAAATGGGTGCTTCTGGATTGTAGGGACTAGCAAGTAGATCGACACCTATAATTATAGCTGTTTCTGGCAAGACAGGTATATCTGGGTCAAAAGCAGTAGGTCGCATCAGAGAACTAGAAAAACCTTTGAAGATAGCTATTTCATCTGGTTGTTCATCAATTACTACTTTAACTATTAATACTTGATTTGGTCGTTTAATTGTGTATTGTTCCAAACGATGAGCAATATTCTGATTCATTTTTTACAGTTCAATAATTAATAATTAACAATTAATAATTAATCATTACTTTTTCTTAAAAAAAAGAGGATTGCTTAAAAAGAAAAATTATTTTTTTATCCTTCAAAAGAGAGCCTTTAAACCTTGTTTTTTCGGTCAAACATTGTGTTGACAATATAGTAATTCCCATCAGGAGTTAGGTATAAAATTTTTGATTTTAGGGAATTGGAACCACGGAAGAAAAAAATGCTGTACTTCATTAATATGAGAATTACTATAGATAGATATTTATAACTAAAAGTAGTAGTAGTGTAAAATTATTTATTTATATAATTTATATAATTTATATATTTATAATCAGCTATATTTATTTTGCCTCTTGAATACCTCAATAAAATGTTAAATTAATTTTCTCTAGGTAGTTAGAAAGCATTTATCAAGTATGTCTTAAGGAACAAATCTTGCTATTTGTCCTATTTGGTGGGTTAGGGCGTGACTTAAACCAGAAAAAAAATAAAGCCTTATGCCTGCCTAAAGCACCCTACAACCGCTTGATGTTTTGTTTATAGACGGTCTCTAAGAGAATAGCAAAAAAAAAAGAAATTATCAAATTTTTGCACTAGACCTATTTGTTTCCCTGCTTAATTTCTCTACTCCCTAAATTCAGGGTGATTTGATATTTTTGATTGGGAAGTCCTTGATAATATAGAATTAATTTCCTGTAGCAGATCGCCCTTGTCTCTGTAATTTCACCAAAACAAAATAGCAAAGAAAAATTGTATAAATTATTAATCCAGAGAATCCCAAAAAACCTATAAATTCTTCAGGCCAATCTGGGTGAAAAATTTGTTTAAATAACCAAGGTGGGTCTAACCAAACATTACAAAAAGGTTCATTCAGTAGATCGTTGCGGGATTTAAAAGCACAAATAGCAAAAGGAATTTGTGATATTATTCCTATCAAATTATAAATAGTAGCAGCCCAACGCCAAGAGGTAAAACTTGCCTTGAGAGGAGAATTTCGTAGTTCTCTGATTTCCTCATTCAAATCTACCCAAAACCACAAAGCTACAGGAATTAACAATCTAGCTATTAATGATGTTAAAAAACCGATTGGTACTGCAGCAATCATTAAGTAAACTGTGATTGCCAATAAACTAGCAACTCGCCAATAAATAATCAATAAGTGTTGAATAGCTTCAGATTTTTTGACAAAAGCCCAAATCAATAGAAATAGGGGTAATACCACAGTAAATAACACTGCTAACCTATAGTCCATCCAGACAAAAATTTCTAATCCAGATGTAATAGCTAAGGGTAAAAAATTCAACATAATTTAGTAATTTATCAAAATTATTTAAACATCATTATTAACAATAAAAAGTTATTTATGGTATTATACTAATTTAATAGTAAGCAACTGAGTCACAAAGTGAAGGACCTCAGTTGCTTACTTACTGAACATATGTACTCAATAAACTACATTCTGATGCAGCCTATTATTAGTTAATTCTAGTTATCGTATACTCGGCACTCAGCAGCGTCAGGATTATCATCGCAATAATTTTCAAAGGAATTTTTAGGTTGTTTTTCCTTTTGATGAGAAGCCTCAGCTTGGAGTTCTTCCACTGCATCCCAAGCTGCTGCACATTCTTTAGAGTTAGCGCCAGAAACATCACAAGCGTTACGAGCTACCTCGCGCTCTTGTTCAATTTTTTCCTCAATGTTATTATTAGTCATAGTTTTCTTAATTTTTACTTACTACCTACAGATTTTAGGATCTAATTCCTAACTAAACTAGAACACTAGAACAAGGGCTAGGAATTGAAAAACAGGCCAAGAAATCAGCTAAAATTATTTCTCTATTCCTAGTTATATAGGTTTCCAGAGGTTCCTAACCAAATGATCTTGATCTTTTAAGATTTGCCCGCCAAGAATCAAAGCATCAGATTGTCAAATGTCCAGGCTGCCAAACAACATTTAATATACTAACATAGCTAAAATAACAAGTTGTTCTATAAGTAAAAATTATCTAAATAAAATCAAAAATTATCGTAAATCTCAGAGTATTTCTATAGGTCTTTAATATATTTAGTTAGAACTTATAAGCTTATTGATAAATTCAATTCAATAGTCACAATTATTTCAATAAATTAAGAAGATGTGAGGTTTTTCAGGAGATGGCACACTTGTCAGGGATGGTGAGATATACTTGAAAACTATCTTTAATATTTCCTCTTAGTTTGTTGGCGCTTTGGTTTTTCCCTACTGCTACAAAATTTTGTACCTCCAAGACTAGAAAACTCCTGTAAATGCACAAAAAAAGTCACGAAAAATCAGAATTAAATATAATTAAATCTGCTGATTTGTAGGAAATAAAAATCAAATACAGTTGGTGTGGTTAAATGATTAATATCGATCTGGAAATATCTATAAATTGTGGGTTTATTTTTCATTAGACAAAGATGAGGATAGTTTGCTTCCAAGTATTTATCATTCACCATCTAGATGTCTATTAAACAAGATACTATTTCTCATCTAATTATTTATATAGGTTTTTGAGGGGATCGCCAGGGAAGGGAGGAACTTTCCGGCAAATTCTTAAATAATGTAAATCATGTCTTTCTAAATTAGGAGTCAAAAAATTAACTCCATCCTCTAGTCTTCTGCCTGATTTTCGCTTTTAACCCTATTCGTGATTTCCTATTCGCAATTATTTAACTGAAATATTAATATTAGAAATACAATTATAATTCATAAGGAGCGTCAAACAGATGCGGTGGTCAAACTCTCTATCAACCCGTCCTTCATTAGAAGCAGCAGTTAAAGAAGTAGCAGAAAAAAGTTTAGAATCATTAGGAACTACAGCAAATTTAGGACTGGTATTTATCTCATCAGCTTTTACCAGTGAATATCCACGACTAATGCCCTTGCTGAAAGAACATCTACCAGAAACAATTATCATAGGCTGTGGTGGTGGCGGTATTGTTGGTATGAATGAGTACGGAAAACCAGAGGAAGTAGAACAACAGACAGCCATTAGCCTTAGTTTGGCACATTTGCCAGAAGTAACGGTAAAAGCTTTTCACATATCAGCCGAACAACTACCAGACTTAGACAGTTCTCCCGATGATTGGTGTAATCTAATCGGAGTACCTACTTCAGACCAACCTCAATTTGTTATTTTTGCCGATCCATTTTCTGGTAGAATTAATGACTTGCTTCAAGGACTAGATTATGCTTATCCTCATTCCCCCAAGGTGGGAGGATTAGCTAGTAGTGGACTAAATGGCCAAAATTCTGGACTCTTTTGTGAAAATCGACTCTATCAAAAAGGAGTTGTAGGAGTCTCTCTTTCTGGCAATATTATCTTAGAAACAATAGTAGCTCAGGGTTGTCGCCCTATTGGCAAACCTTATCGGGTTACACAAGGAGAGCGTAATATTGTTCTAGAACTGGAAGAATTAGCTAATTCCGATGAAATTGTTAGTGATGGTGTTAGACAATCTCCATTAGAAGCACTACAAAATTTAGTACAAAATCTCAATGAACAAGACCGCAGACTAGCCGAAAATTCTCTATTTGTCGGTATAGTCAGAGACGAATTTAAGCAAAATTTAGAACAGGGAGACTTTTTAATCCGTAATTTAATTGGGGTAGACCCTAAAGCAGGAGCGATCGCTATAGGTGATAAAGTGAGAACTGGACAACGTATTCAATTTCATTTACGGGATGCCAATACTTCAGCAGAAGATTTAGAAATGTTACTAGAACGCTATCAAAGAGATGTTGCTTTGGACACTACAACTACGAACAATGCTGCTGCTCTAATGTTCTCTTGTTTCGGACGCGGGGAGGGACTATATGGTAAGCCTAACTTTGATTCTAGATTATTTAGTAGTTATTTGAATATTCCCATAAGTGGGTTTTTCTGTAATGGTGAAATTGGCCCTGTAGGTAGTAATACATTTTTACATGGTTATACCTCTGTATTTGGTATTTGTCGTCAACCTTCTTGATAGAATTGATATACCTGAAGTCAGAAGTTAAATTCGCAGCACGAACTAAATTTGAAAGTTTGAGAATGCCTTAATAGTAATAGCAACTGGCTTAATATCATGTCCGGTAGCATCGGTCTTGTAAGGAAGAAGGCTTTAATTATCTAGGAGAGAAGGGTTAAAAGCACAAAAAAACTTGAAATTTCCCATAGATATTAACAGTTAGGTTTACACAAACAATACCAGTGGACATGATATAACTGAATAATAATTTAAAAGTCAAAAGCGATTAAATATGAACTTTTGACTTAACTACTTTTGACAAGTAAAAATTATTACCTATTGAAAATAAAATAAAGTCTAAAATCAAAACACTTCTTGCAAACGTTAGAAATAATAGAAAATAAGAAAGATCGACATTATAAAAAAGTCAGAAAAAGTTTATTTTTGTCATAGGTTGAATAACTGACTTAGGCAAATAGACGAATTTTATTGCAACATTAATGTGGCATTATTATCAATATTATTAGTAGCACTAAAACGTTGAAAATATTGCCGGACATCAGGTGGAAAATTAGGAAAGTCTAACACAGCATCTCCAGCAGCAATATCAGCCCAAAAATAACGCAGACTAGGAGCAAGTTTTTTGGCAACTTCTGGGGATAAATTTAAAGGATGGTTAGTCAAAAGTTTAGACATAAAATGAAAAGAGCGCTCGCCGATCCAGTCCCTAGAAATATCACTTAGATTAGGTAAGTTAGGCAAAGAATTAACGCGATGACTCTCAATTTTTAAAGACTGTTGACCATCGGCATTAGTAGTAAAATCAATTATCCGATAAGGATGAGGATAACTAACTAAAGAACCAGTTGTAATTTCATAAATTCCTTCATATTCAGCAATATCCTGAACATGAAGATGACCAGTAAATATAAGTTTTACATCATAAGATTGGAGAATATCTAACAATACAGACTTATTTTCTAACATATAACGACGACCAAGAGGGTTATTATATTGGTCTGGCAAATGTTCAATCACATTATGATGTATCATTACCAATACTAATTCCTCTTCAGCAGTGGTTAAAACTTGTTGTAACCAATCTAATTGTTCTGTGTCTAAACCACCAATATATTCTTGTTTTCCTGAATTATCAAATTGATTAGAATTCAGCCCAATTATCCGCAGTCCAGGTAATACTTGTTCGGTATAATATAATTGTTGTTGATAATCATATCCGCAATGATGATAATAACTAGGAAAATCTGCTAAACCAATAGAATAATCATTGGCAAATTTGATAGGTACATCGTGATTACCAGGAACTACATAAACAGGGTAAGGAAGTGCAGCTAATCTTTTGCTTAACCAGGTATGATTTTCTGGTTCACCATCTTGAGTTAAGTCTCCGGGTAGTAGTAAAAAATCAATATCTAACTTACTTAAATGTTCTAGTACCAGTTCTAAAGCAGGAATACTAACTTCTACTAAATGAAAACGATGTGCTTGTTCAGCAATAGTATGAGGAACTGCAATATGTAAGTCACTAGCAACAGCAAATCTAAAATTTAAAGCCATGGAAAAAGTCCTCTGGAAGTTAGGCTAAATTAATATTTTAATTATTTCTCTAGATTTCTATTGTATTTCACAATTAGTGAGAAATAAATAGGATGTGGACAACTAGAAAAATTCAAAGCTATTACCTGTAAACTTTGATCGAGGCTGAGTGCTGAGTGCTGTTTGTGCAAAATCCTAGCACGGAAATGCTCAATTCTATAGAACTCATTTTCTATCTTTAGATATCCTAATTTTCTTTTCTACAACATTCGCGGTATAGCTGTTGCTAGGCTCCTAGTGCAGGATGGCGGAAATATGTTACCAGTGACAAAATACTCAAAGCCTTACCAATCAAAACTTATGACTTCTGTACGGGCGTTAACGTTTGCGGAGCATTCCGATAGGAAAGTTGTGCGTAGCTAATGGCCATTCGCCCGTACGACTTCTGACTTCCGCGTAGCGGTACTAGCCATTTGCCCCTACTTGTGACTTCTGCTATAAGTTGACGGTTAGATATAATAACATTATTATATACTATAATATAGAAACAAAAAGGCAATCTGTAAACTCTAGGTGAAAGCAATGCCAGAAGCTGAACTTCCTGGAAACCAGCACTTATCAGAAACAAACGATCCAGTAAATTACAAAAATCTGGACCAAAATTATGAAGCCGACAAAATTGAACAACATCTAGCACCAGAAAAACAAACATCTTCAGAGAATGATGAGTGGGAGACTGTTAATTTCCCTGGTGCTATTGGTGTAGATTCAATTCCAGTATTAGAAACAACCTCAGAAGAACAACAAGATTTAATATTAGCTAATCAAAATCAACCCCAAATAAAGTCCCAGGAAGTTCCAGGAGTTGAAGTAGTTTTGACAAAAGATTCTACCGAAGAACTAGAATCTGCAAATCTTATGGAAGCTTTGCATGAATGTAACCGTGAACTGGTAAATCGAGTTACAGAACTAGAAACATCCTTAGAAGAATGTCAGCAAACTCTAGAAAATCAAGAAAAGTTACTAGAAGAAAGAACTAGAGAATTAGCAGCAACTCAACAGCAGGTAACTCGTCTATTCTACAAACTAGAATTGTGTAATCAAATTATTCAGCGCCAGGAAGTTTTAGTAGAGTCTCTAACAGATAGGTGGGAAAATAGTCAGCAACAACAGGCACAAATGGAAAGAGAATGTGCTTTAACTAAACAATCTTATAACCAACAAAGTTATCATCTTCAGGAATTAGAAAATAGTTGCCGAGAGTTGCGCTCAAGATTATACCGACAGCAACAGCAAACTCTACAGTTTAAAGCAGCTTTAGAAAGATGCTTGGAAATGCCGGGGAGAATGGATACCACAAATCAACCAACAGAAAAACCTACAGAACTATCTCCAATTGTAGCATCTCAAGTAAGTTCTGAATCTGAAACTTTAAAGGGAGAAACATCTCCAGTTACAACATCTGAGGTAAGTTCTCAATCAGAACCTTCTAAACAAGAGAATCCTTTTATTAAAACTAACACGAAAATATTACCTCTGACAAATTCGGAACCAGTTCAACCTTGGTCTCCACAGATACAAAATCAACAAGAAGAAGAATATATTCTTGACAAGAAAGAAACAACTATTGCTAAGATTAATTTAGGCAAAAAAGTAGATTTACCTGAAGGTTTGACAAGACCACAACAAGTATCATCATCAGAAGAAAATACTTCTGAGAATCACTTTTTTGCTGAGGTCAGCGAAAGTACATTAAATCCTACTCTACCCTCATTTAGTAGAATAGGTGAAGTTCCTAATTATGAATTAGTAGACGAAGCATCCCAAAAAGATATTTTAGAAAATACAGAAGTAGGAGAGTATGTAGTTATAGAAAATGATTTAGCTGAAGCACAAAGTCAATATCAGGAAGTAGAAAGATTCGAAGAAAATAAGGTCATAGCAGAAACTAAAAAAGTAGATACTTTTGCAGAGGAAGCAAACACAGAAATTAAACATGAACGGATATCATGGAATATATCTACAGGAAAGTGGAATGTTTGCGAGTATCAACCTGAACCAGAAATAGAAATAGATCCCGAAATAAATGCAGAAGAGTTTTCTGAAGTTGGAGAGGAAGTGGAGCAAAGTGTTGAAGAAACAAAACCATTCAGTAGTAAGCTAGATTTACCAACTTGGAACCCACCTGTATTTGAGTCTGAACCTTTTGAAGAAGAAGATGTAGTATCAGAAGTGCCACAAAAACAGGGCTTTTCACTAGGAGCAATAGATTTACCTAACTTTCCTAGAATTCCTATTGATGAACAACCATCGGCAGTTAATGGGTAAAATTTAGTTGAGAAAAATTGTAGCGTTTTGCTTTTTTAAGATTAAATATCTAGTATTGCAAATAATTCTTTTTGCTTTTGGTTATTTTCCAATACTTCTTCAACAGTGAACCAATGATTGACAATAAGTTGATGGTTATTCAGGTCATCTATTGCTTTTTGAATAATAGAAAAACTTTGTAAAATCAAAAGTGTTCTTGATTTAGCATTAATTGTTTTCGCTCGACTTAAACTTTTAATTGCAGCACCTATTCTCTCTAAAATACCAGCTTGGTCAATACCTCCTTTTATTTCAACAGCAGCTATAATTTTTTCATCTTTATAAATTCCGCAACAAATGAAAATGCAAAGGCTTCTTTGTATCTATATAAACCTAGAATTGGTAGAGATTTATTGCCAATAGTAAGATACCAGTTTACCTAACTTTAGTTCCTCTTGAATGAGATGTGAAAATTTAGTTTCTATGCGCTTTCTTTCATTGTAGTTATTGATAGAGCTTTTAGCAGTTTCATCTTCCCATTCTGGAAATAGACTAAGTTGTTTCATTAGTAATTTTTTTTACTTATTTGTCTGAGTAATGGAAAGATTACAGTGTAAGTTTTTCAGTCACTAGAGCTGCAAAAAGTTGGTATTTTGAGAATACAATATTCGCTCTCCCCACACTTCCCACAGTTCCCACACCTCTTATCTTCCCCCCGCTTCAATTGCAGAATTAGCCATTTTTGCTAAAGTTTCCCCTTCAATTTCAGGACTTTGACCAACACCTTTTAAAGAAATGCGATAAAAGACTCCTTTATACTCCCAGCCAATAATTGGAGGCGCACAAGATGCAGCACAAGTTAAGGGTCTAAAATATCCTTTAATATTTTGTACTAAACTCAATTCTCTACTAAATTCATCTTCTAAAGATTTACCTCCCTTTTCAGCACTAAAATAACCAATTGAACAAGCATTACCAGTACAATTAGGTTCAAAAGCTAAAGTAATTTTATAACCATTAGTTGTACCTTTACCCTCAATATAAATCTTTTTATCTGTACCTGTAATTAATAATTTACTAGGCAGCAAAATTGGCACTTGAGTTTGTTCTTTTATTTTCGGCAAAATTTCCTGTAATTCTGTTGCGACTGGTGTAGATTTTTCAGCGAGTAATACATTATTATTTTGGGGATTAATTGGATGATTAAATGCTTTAAGCATTGGTTGTGAATAATTCCCAAATACTATTAGACTGCTGAGTAAAAATGTGCTTTTAAAAAGAGCAACTATAGACATAATTAAAATCCTAGCAAAATATTAAACTGAATATTGAAGCAAGTTTTAGGTAATAGGTTTGAGCCGAAATCCAGTTATAAATTCATCCTATTCACGAGTTCCTATCAAGACAGCTCTTACCGAATAATTAATCATTAAATATATTGGTTAAAAGTCTCCCTTTATCAATGGATAATTGATAATTAAAGAGTTAGAAAGTTAGAGATTTAGAGAGTTATTTCATTATCCACTATCCATTATCAAGTAATACTATTTCCTTAATATTCAATTCCCTTAGATTTTTAACCAGAGGTAATTATCCATTATCCATTATCCATTATCCATTATCCATTATCCATTATC
>NZ_JBNHEQ010000166.1:59537-94622 GCF_050016015.1 Dapis hubbardiae BLCC-M172 | reverse complement strand
CGTAACGGTTTTAACCAGAGGTAATTATCAATTATCCATTATTAATTATCAATTAATGAACTCTCCCCTACTCAAGAAAGGATAGCAAACATTTATCAAATTAGTATTACATTGTACCAATAAACAAAAATTAACATAAACATAAGCATAACTTAACCCAAAACCTATATAATCCGATTACGATTATGACTGTAAGTAATTTAAGGTTTCTAAATTTATGTCAAATCAAGTCCGCTTTGCCACCTTCAACGCATCCCTCAACCGCAACGAATCAGGTCAATTAATCCAAGACCTTTCAACACCACAAAACGAACAAGCACAAACAATAGCAGAAATTATTCAAAGAGTCAACCCTGATGTTTTATTAGTTAATGAATTTGACTTTGATGCAGAAGGAATAGCTGCCGATCTATTCCGAGATAACTATTTAGAAATAAGTCAAAATGGAGTAGATCCTGTAGAATATCCCTTCGTATATCTTGCCCCTTCAAATACAGGTATTGCTTCTGGTTTTGACCTAGATAATAATGGGGAAATAGTTACAACTCCAGGTGCAAATGGTTATGGAAATGATGCCCTTGGTTTTGGCAATTTTCCCGGTCAATTTGCAATGGTTTTATATTCAAAATATCCCATTGTGGAAGAGAAAGTAAGAACTTTCCAAAACTTTCTTTGGCAAGATATGCCAGGAGCATTATTACCAGATAATCTCGAAACACCCCAACCTAATGATTGGTATTCAGAAGCAGAATTAGAAGTATTTCCTCTTTCTTCTAAAAGTCATTGGGATGTGCCGATAGAAGTTAATGGAGAAATAATTCATGTTTTAGCTAGTCATCCTACACCTCCAGTTTTTGATGGAGAGGAAGATAGAAATGGTAGAATAAATCACGATGAAATTCGGTTTTGGGCAGATTATATTACTCCTGGAGAAGGAGATTATATTTATGATGATGAAGGCAATTTTGGAGGCTTAAATCCTGGTAATTATTTTGTGATTATGGGAGACAAAAATGCCGACCCATTTGATGGTGATAGTTTCAACAATGCCATTGATCAACTATTAGAAAATCCCCTAGTGAATACTTCAGTAATTCCTGATAGTGTAGGGGGAGTTGCTGCTACAAACCGTCAAGGTGGAGAAAGTGCAAATCACTTAGGCGACCCTGCTTTTGATACAGCAGATTTTAATGATGCAACTGGTACTTCTGGCAATTTACGAGTTGATTATGTTTTGCCTTCAGAAAATCAAGAAATAGTTGATGCTGCTGTTTTTTGGCCGACTGAAAATGACACTCTATTTCCATTAGTAGGAGACTTTCCTTTTCCTAGTTCAGACCATCGTTTAGTTTGGGCAGATGTTACTGGTGAAAATCGTAAAACTGTAACTAATATTGAATTTATTGGTGATGTAGAATTTGAGAGTGGATTTGATTTTGCAGGTACAGAAGTAGGCGGTCTTTCTGGCATTACTTACAACAAAGTAGAAGGAATTTATTATGCTATTTCTGATGACCGAAGTGAAAGAAATAATGCCCGCTTTTATACTGTTGATATTGATTTAAGTGATGGTACTCTTGATGATGGAGATGTAGAATTTACAGATTTTACTACTCTGTTAAATGAGGATAGAGTACCATTCCCAGAAAATGGAATTGACCCAGAAGCAATTGCTTTTGATGGTGAGAATTTATTCATATCTTCAGAAGCAATTACTTTTAACGATATCGACCCATTTATTAATCTATTTTCTCTAACAGGGGAACAATTAAATGAGTTAACAATTCCAGATAAATTTTTGGCGAATGAAGATGGTACTCAAGGCATCAGAGATAACCTTGGTTTAGAAAGTTTAACAATTACTCCTAATCAACGTTTTCTCTACACAGCAACCGAAAATACTTTACTGCAAGATGGTTCAACTTCTACCCTAGAAAATGAGGGTACTTCTCGGATTATTAAATACGATTTAGAAACAGGAGAAGTTGTCAAAGAATTTCTCTATTTTGTTGACCCTATTATTGATGCTCCAGTACCAGCAGATGATTTTGCTGTTAATGGTTTAGTTGAATTACTCGCCCTAGATAATACTGACACTTTACTAGCTTTAGAAAGGTCTTTTTCTTCAGGAGTTGGTAATAATATTCGTCTCTATGAAGTTCAGTTACAAAACACAACAAATATCCAAGATTTTGACGGTTTAATTAATCCAAATGACCCCGATGGAGAATTATTTGATGTTGATGCAGTAGCAGAAAAACGACTATTACTAGATTTTGCAGACTTAGGCATTACTTTAGATAATGATGAGGGTATGACATTCGGACCTGTTTTGCCAGATGGGTCTCAATCTTTAGTGGTAGTTAATGATAATAACTTCGGTGCAGATCAAGTTACTCAATTCTTAGGTTTCTCCCTAGATATTGATACTATTCCTGCTGTTAACCCTACAGATGAAACCCCAAATTTAATCAGAACTGAAACTGGTGCTGATGCAGACGACCCAGCAATTTATGTACATCCTAATAACCCCAACCAAAGTTTAGTTATTAGCACATTAAAAGATGCTGGTTTAGCAGTTTATGGTTTAAACGGTCAACTTTTACAAGAAATTTCTCCTGAAACTCCTGGGGATATTCGCTACAACAATGTCGATATTGTTTATGACTTCCAAATACGAGATGAAACAGTTGATTTAGCAGTAGCAACTGACCGCGAAAATGATACTTTAGCAATTTGGAGTATTGACCCTCAAACTCGTCAACTTACTAATATTACTGCTGCCAATCTTAGCAACCCCCCAGCTTCAATTTTTGGTATAGATGATGGGGAAAAAACTGCTTATGGATTAGCAACTTATACTAATCCAAATACTGGGGAAACTTACGCTTATGTTAGTCAGCGAGATGGTAATCAAATTGCTCAATTAGAGTTAACAACTAACCAAAATGGAACAGTCAGTGCCTCAGAAGTTCGTCGTCTAACTGTACCTATTCCAGATGGTGGAGAATTGGATGACGCTCAAGTAGAAGGAATGGTTGTAGACCGAGAATTAGGAATTCTTTATGCTGGTCAAGAAAACTTCGGAATATGGAAATTTGATGCAGAAGCTAATGCTAGTACGGAAAGAACTTTAGTTGATGAAGTTGGTGAAAATATTCAAGCAGATGTAGAAGGTTTAACTATTTATTATGCTGATAATGGTAATGGTTATTTATTAGCTTCTAGTCAGGGAGATAATACTTTTGCTGTCTACGATCGCCAAGGTGATAATGAATTTATTGGTAACTTCTTTATAGGAGATTTTGCCAATATTGATGGAGCAGAAGAATCTGATGGTGCTGATGTAATTAATGTGCCTTTAGGTAACAATTATCCCAACGGTTTATTGGTAGTTCAAGACGGTGCAAATGAACCAGAAGTAGTATTGCAAGATCCAGAAGATGGAGAAATTCAAAACTTCAATACTAACTTTAAATTTATCCCTTGGGAAAATGTTGCTAATGCCTTTGAAGAACCTCTAAAAATTGACCGTTTTAGTTTTAATCCTAGGGAAATATCAGACAGTCTAATTAATGGTATTGCTAGTGGAGATACTACTCAAACTTCAACAGTGTTATGGGCAAATAGTAACACCCCTGGAGAAATAACATTTGAAGTTGCTACAAATTCTGACTTTACTAACATTATTCAAACAGTTAATAGCAACCTGACAGATGCTCCAGCAAAAGTCAATATCGAAGAATTAAACCCCGACACTGAATATTATTATCGAGTCACCGATGCCGCAGGTTCCATAGAAATAGGAGAATTTGAAACTGCTGCCGAATTAGGAAGTATAAACGGTTTAAAATTTGGAGTCGCCGGAGACTGGCGTGGCGAACTTGCTCCCTATCCTGCCATTGCCAATGCTGATGAAGCAGACTTAGACTTCTTCGTTTTACATGGCGACACAATTTTTGCTGATGGTGCTTCGCCAGCAGTACCAAAACCACAAGCAGAAACTATAGAAGAATTTCGGGCAAAACATGAAGAAGTATATAGCGATCGCTTCGGCGAAAATGCCTGGGCAGACCTCCGTGCTACCACATCAATTTTTGCTACGATAGACGACAGTGAAGTTACTGACGAATTCTCCGGTGGTGCCCCTGCAAATACTGACCCCCGCTTCCCAGAAACAACAGGGTTAATTAACGATACTCAACTCTATGAAAATGGTTTACAGGCATTCCAAGAATTTAATCCTTTGCGAGATGAATTTTATGGAGACACAGGAGAAAACCGCACCGCAGGAGAACGACAATTATATCGTTTCAATACTCATGGCAATGATGCCGCCACCTTTGTTTTAGATACTCGTTCCTTCCGCGACCAAGCATTACCAGCAGTTGGTGAAGTAACAGAAGAAGCATTTATAGAAGCTTCCTTTGACTCCAACCGCACAATTTTAGGAGAGGTTCAACTAGAAGACCTGAAAAACGACTTACTCCAGGCAGAAAATGACGGCATTACCTGGAAATTTGTCATGGTGCCGGAACCAATTCAAAATTTAGGAACTGCTGCTGCATCCGACCGTTTTGAAGGTTATGCTGCCGAACGGACAGAAATTCTCAAATTTATCGATGATAATAATATTGATAACGTGGTATTCGTGGCAGCAGACCTTCACGGTACTGTTGTTAACAACATAACTTATCAAGAAGAATTTGGCGGGGAACAAATTCCACTGAATGCTTTTGAAATTACCACTGGTCCAGTTTCCTTTGACCCTCCATTCGGTCCGAGTTTGATTGAAACTGCTGCTGCATTAGACGCCTTGAGTCCTGAACAATTAGCTTTCTATGATAACTTACCAGTTAGAAGCGATCGTGACAGTCAGCTTAATGACAAAGATGATTTTATCAAACAACTCATCAATGATGCCATCTCTCCTCTTGGTTACGATCCCATTGGTCTAAACAATAATTTAGAAATTGCCGAGGGTGCAATTGATGCTACCCTTATTCAGGGTGACTACATTTCCACTCACACTTATGGTTGGACGGAATTTGAAATTGATGCCGAGACTCAACAGTTGCGAGTGGTTACTTATGGTATCGAACCCTATACAGAGGATGAATTATTAGAGAACCCACAAGCAATAATTAACAGTCAGTTAGAGGTAGTGAGTGAATTTGTAGTTAACCCTATTTTGCCAACAGTAGGTATTAACCTGGAACCAGAAATTGTTACTGAAAATGAAGAAGAATACACTCTCACTTTCAATTTAAGTAAACCAGCTCCAACAGGAGGTCTACGGGTAGTTTGGTCAGAGACAGATACTGATAATGCCTTCGGTGATATAGAACTTCCTGAGTTAGAAAATGCTTCTAACCTAGAAGAATTAGATCCCGTTGGCGATGAACTCCCACGCTCCGCAATTACTATTGATGCAGGAGCAACTACCGCGACTGTTACTTGGACAACTATTCCCGATGATGAAGTCGAGGATGATGAAACCACAACTATTGAATTGATAGCAGAAAAAGGTTATGTTGTTGACGAAGAAAATCAAGTTGCTGAGGTTACTATTGTTGATACAACTCCTCAAGAAATTATTGGTACTCCTAACGATGACCGTCTGAGAGGGAACTTCGGAAATGATAGGATCGTAGCTCTAGCTGGAGATGATACTCTCAATGGTCGGGATGGCAATGATGTCATTATTGGTAGTCGTGGTAATGACTCTCTCTATGGGAAAAATGGCGATGATACCTTAGAAGGTCGCCAAGGTTTCGACCATCTATTCGGTGGAGAAGGCAACGATGAAATGAATGGTGGTCAAGGTCGCGATCGCCTGAATGGTGGTCCGGGAGATGACACCCTATCTGGTGGAGCGAGTATTGATCGTTTCATCTTTGCTACAAATGAGGAATTTGATTCTAACGATCTTGGCATTGATGAAATTACTGATTTTGTTGTCGAGCAAGATAAAATTCTCTTGGATCGAACTACATTTACAGCTATAAACGATATAGAGGTAGATTTTGCTACTGTTACAGGTGCTGCTGCAACTTCTGATGCTGTAATTGTTTACAACACAAGTAACGGTCAGTTATTCTACAACCCCAATGGTAGTGCTGATGGTTTTGGTGATGGCGGTCAGTTTGCAACTTTGAGCAATCAAGCATTGCTTGAAGTTGATGACTTTATTATCAGAGGGTAATTGGAATTCAGAATTTAGTAGGGGCGAATGACCATTCGCCCCTACAATATGACCATTCGCCCCTACAATATGACCATTCGCCCCTACAATATGACCATTCGCCCCTACAATATAGCCATTCGCCCCTACAATGAGGAATTTCCTAACCTTAATGCGTAGTGCTATCATGTTCGGTTGAATAGTTATAATTAAAGCTCGTAGTATTGCTCTAGCCCGCCAGATAGATATTTAATGGGCTAGAGCACTACTACAAACAAAAACTTTTTTTGTTTGAGCTATTGACAAATAAAAAAAAAATGATATGATTTAACGTTATTCTTTTTTTATCTTTGAAAACTAACTAAATAATGAGTCAAACTGTAGATAAAATTTCAGGGCAAAAATCTACTGATACTCCCATATCCGAGAAAGTATCGGAGGATGTGATAGGAGGGTTTGCCAATGGGAAATCCCAAGAACTTCTTGTTTCATTTGATAGTGCTGAAATAGATGCACTCGTAGAAACCTTAATACAACAGGGGGAATTTGAGGCAGGTAGCGATGTATATCTGGACTACAAATCTGAATTGCTGACAGAATTAAAAACAGAGGTACTCTCTAGTTTACAAGCAGGGTTTGAAGTCATAGAAGATTATTCACACCTACCAACTTCTTTCATTCGATTTGATTCGGAAGTACCTTTGACGGAACTGTTAGAAAATCCTGATGTTTTACAAGCATCAGTTCCCCAAACATTTCAACCATTGCTACAACAAAGTCTACCCTTAATCAATCAACCGCAAGCAGTAGCAAACGGATTTACTGGAGAAGGTACAGCTGTTGCTGTTTTGGATACAGGGGCAATAACAAATGCTCCAGGATTGGAGGGACGAGTAGTATTTGCCCAAGACTTTGGCCCTGATGATGGTTTTGAAGATGATGACGGTCATGGAACCAATGTTAGTGCTATTGTTGCCGGAGTTGCACCAGGTGCTGATATTTTGGCATTGGATGTTTTTAGAAATCAAAATACTTTTCAAGATAATGATGTTTTTGCGGCAATTGATTGGGTAATTGAGAACAAAGATGAGTACAATATTAAGGCCATGAACCTGAGTCTTGGTCCAGACAATACCAAGATAAAAAATCCAATTCCTGCGAATGATAATGATCCTTGGGCTCAAGCAATTACTAGTGCAAGATTGGCAGGAATTCTTCCTATTTTGGCTTCTGGGAATGACTACTTTACAGATGGACTGGGATTCCCTGCAGGTATCGAAAGTGGAGTATCTGTTGGTGCAGTGTATGACTTCACAGGTACCCTTGAGTTTGTCGATGGCACAATTGAGAACGCAATTATAGATCGAGTAACACCTTTTTCCAACAGTGCCCAATTTCTAGACATATTAGCACCAGGGGACTATATTACTGCTGGAGGTATATCACAAGGTGGCACTTCTCAGGCAGCACCTCATGTTGCAGGTGCAGTTGCTGTCTTGAGTGAAGCCTTCCCAGATGAAACTCCCGACCAAATTCTGCAACGATTGCTCGATAGTGGCACACCAGTTGAAGACCACCGGAATGGAATTACTAAACCCAGACTTGACTTAGCTGCGGCATTAGAACTGGAACCAGATCGAGTCGAAAATGATAACTTCCAAAATAGCAACCCTATTTCCGGTATATCAAGCACCGTCAATGGTACAAACAACAATGCAACTTCTGAGCAAGGAGAACCAGCTAGCGTTTCTGAGGAAGGAGAGAATAATTCTGTATGGTGGAGTTGGACTGCTCCTACTTCTGGGCAAGCAACTGTAGATACTTTCGGCAGTAACTTTGATACTGTATTAGCTGCATATACAGGTGATTCTGTCTCAAACCTGACTGAAATTGCTAGCAACGACGACAGCGCCTCAAACTTCCTCCAAAGTGAAATTGTTTTTGATGCAGCAGAAGGAACCACATACCATTTTGTAGTGGATGGATTTTCTGACGAGACAGGGAATATTGTCCTCAACCTTTTACAAACAACAACAGAGGTAGGAAACGATAACTTCTCAAACAGTTCTCCATTGATTGGTTCTTCTGCTAACGTTGAAGCCTTCAACTTTGATGCTACCACTGAAGATGGAGAACCTCTTCATGCGGAAAATGAGCTTGAAGAAAATGGAGGCAGCTCCGTTTGGTGGAATTGGACAGCACCCACATCTGGTCTAGTCACTATAACAACTAACGGTAGTGATTTCGACACTGTATTAGGAATTTATACAGGTGATTCTGTCTCAGACCTAACTGAAGTTGCCAGTAACGATGATGCTGGTGAGGGATTACAAAGTCTGGTAACTTTTGAAGCTTTTGAGGGCACAAACTATAAAATTGCCGTAGATGGATATTTGGGCGAACAGGGCAATATTGTTCTAGATTTACTCCAGCAAACAACACCCATATCCAACGATAATTTTGCTGACAGTGCTACTCTGACTGGTATTGCTGATACTGCAACTGCGAGTAACGTCAACGCCTCCAAAGAAGCAGGTGAACCTAACCATGCAGAAAACGATGGTGGCAGTTCCATCTGGTGGAATTGGACAGCGCCCGAATCAGGATTAGTGAATATCAATACCTTTAATAGCAATTTTGATACACTTTTGGCAGCTTACACAGGTCCTTCTCTCCAGGAGTTAACCGAAGTTGCCAGCAATGACGACGGTGGATTTGGAACGCAAAGTGAAATCATGTTTGCAGTAGAAGCTGGAACTAACTATAAAATTGCAGTGGATGGGTTCGATGGTGAAGCAGGAGATGTTGAGTTAGCTTTGTCGTTACAGACGGATCTTCTTGCCAACGATAACTTTGCCAACAGAATTTCTTTAAATGATACTGATATTTTTACAGGCAGGAACGAGGGTGCTACTAGCGAACCAGGAGAGCCAGCTCATGCTGGAAACGATGGTGGTGCATCTCTGTGGTGGACTTATACTGCCCCCGACTCTGGTATTGTAACCATTAACACTGATGGTAGCGACTTTGACACCATACTAGCAGCTTACACTGGTTCTACCCTTGCTGAATTAACTGAAGTAGCTAGCAGTGATGATAGTGTAGATTTTGGTCTCCAAAGTGAGATTATCTTTGATGTAGTCGCAGGCGAAACTTACAACATAGCAGTAGATGGGTTTGATGGTGAAGTTGGTAATATTAACCTGGAAGTGTTTCTCTCCACCTTTGCGAATGATATCGACCTATCTAGTCAATTACTGGAAATTACTTCACCAGAAGTTCGCCCTGGTGAGTTGATTGATGTTGACTTTTCTGTAGACAACAATGGTAGTGATGATGCTACTGGATTTGATGTAGACTTTTTCTTATCCGATGCTAATCTTGACCCAGATACTGCTGCAGAGGTTTTGCTAGACTTCTACTTATCTGAGGATGATAATATTGACCTACCCGAAAACTTCCTGCCACTTGATTTTACCTTCATAGAAGATTTGCCTGGGAACAGTAGTACCGACGAGTTTACCCAAACTATTTTGCTGCCTACTTTAGATGAGTTTGATTGGGATGAGGACACAGATTATCAGATTGGTATGGTCATTGACATCTTTGATGGTACCATTGAAACTGACGAATCAAACAATACGATCGCCACAACCATAGAAGAAGTTACTTTCCCACCTCCTGACCCAGACCAGTCTATTCCAGGTACTCCCCAAGCAGATAGGCTCAATGGTGGTACTGGTAACGATACTATTACTGGATTTGCTGGCAATGATACCCTGGTAGGTAATGATGGCAACGACTCAATTATTGGCGGTCGCGGGAATGACTCCCTGTATGGTCAAGATGGTGATGATACTTTAGCAGGTCGTCTTGGTATTGACCGTCTCTTTGGTGGAGATGGCGACGACGAGATGAATGGTGGTCAAGGTCGCGATCGCCTCAATGGTGGTCCCGGAGATGATATCTTAACTGGTGGAGCGAGTATTGACCGTTTCATCTTTGCTACAAATCAGGAATTTGATTCTGATGATATTGGTGTAGATGAAATTACTGATTTTGTTGTTGGTCAAGATAAAATCCTCTTGGCTCGAAATACATTTACAGCTATTAATGATATAGAGGTAGATTTTGCGACTGTTACTGATAATAATGCTGCTGCAACTTCTGATGCTGTAATTGTCTACAACAGAACTAATGGTGGGTTATTCTACAACCCCAATGGTAGTGCTAATGGTTTTGGTGATGGGGGTCAGTTTGCAACTTTGAGTAATCAAGCATTACTTGAAGTTGATGACTTTATTATCAGAGGGTAATCAGAAGTCATAAGTTAGAAGTTAGAAGTTAAATTCTTACTGTGACTCAACTTGAGAGGCGTGATAATTTCCTAACAGTAATAACGACTGCTATTATATATATCTTGATAAATAAAAAAAGCATGGTTTCCAGGAAATCATGCTTTTTTTCTATAATTTGAGGTCATTAATCTGACAAGCGCTGTATTAGACAAATTCAGGATGTGCTGAAAGGCCAGCAAAAAAACTATATTCTATGCAAAGCCAAAAAAATTAACTCAATTTTCCAAACTTTCTACTGGTGCAGGTTCCCAAACCTCACCATATTTTTCCTTCAACTCTTGCCAAGCTTCCACCTGTCCAGGTTCATACTCTCCTGGTTTTCCCCATTGCAAAAATGCACTCAAAGTCACTTCACTTTCACTATCTAAAAAACGAATTGCGTAAGTAGTAAAATTTCCCCGTTTTGCTTCCCCAGTTTCAAACTTTACCTGTTTAATCAGATCCATATTCAGATGAAACTCAAAAATATCATCGTGCATATTAGCATATTTACCTTTAGGAAGTTCAGCATAAAATAACTTTTGAATTTTTCCCCTAACTTCCAATACTGCAGCACTACTTGTCACAATTAAACGTAAAGTTCCAAGTTGTTCACAAGCTTCTAAAAAATCTTTCAGGTTAGTAGTCATAATTATAGATAGATATTTATTTTGATTATTTCAGGAATTATTAACCCAAATAAGAAACCGGGTTTATTACTTTCTATTTTTCACTCTCACAAAATTTACTGGATCAACCCGGTTTCTGCCTAACTCCTAATTTATTTTTCATAATCTTCATAAGCAGCAACTATTCTCTGTACTAAAGGATGTCGTACCACATCCGCTTGAGATAGTTCACAAATAGCAATACCTTCAACATTCCGTAGAATCTTCATAGCAACAGATAATCCCGATCTTTGACTCAGAGGTAAATCTGTTTGAGTAATATCTCCTGTCACTACCATTTTTGAACGGAAACCTAAGCGAGTTAATACCATTTTCATCTGAGCAGGAGTAGTATTTTGAGCTTCATCAAGAATCACAAAAGAGTTATTCAGAGTCCGACCTCTCATATAAGCTAAAGGTGCAACTTCAATAACTCCCTTTTCCATCAAAGTATTCACTTTTTCTGGTTCAATTAATTCATAAAGAGCATCATATAAAGGTCGCAAATAGGGATTGATTTTTTGTTGCAAATCTCCTGGTAAAAACCCTAATTTTTCTCCTGCTTCAACAGCAGGTCTAGTTAAAATTAGGCGTTCATATTCGTTGTCTAAAAGCGCTTTTACTGCTAAAATAGCTGCCAAAAACGTTTTACCAGTTCCCGCAGGGCCTACACAAAAAGTCATATCCTTAGTACGAATGGCCTGCACATATTTTCTTTGGCGAAAAGTTTTAGCCCGAATTTCTAGTCCACGGCGGGTTTTGGCCAGAACATCTTGCTGAAGTTGTTCCAGGTCATCTTGACGGTTTGTCTCAATTGCATGGCGAGCAGTAAGAATTTCTACCCCAGTAATAGTTTTGCCATGCTTCCAGAGGCTTTCTAGAGAATATACAATTTTCTGGCATCGCTCAATTTGAGTTGCAGTGCCAGTTATGAATAATTCTTGTCCCCGTAGTACAATATTTGCCCCTGTGTGTTTTGCCAGTAGTTTGATATTTTCTTCCTGATAGCCAGAAAGAGCGATCGCGCTATCTATACTAGGCAATTCTATTTGTAGTGCCTCTGTCATTTCAGTTATCAGTTATCAGTTATCAGTTATCAGTACCTAGCAACTTTTGCCAGAGGCTTGAAATACTGAATTGAAACTTTTTCATTCCCTTGTATAGCGACAGCTCGTGGTGCAGCCAAGGGGAGGCTTGAGACCTGATTTTTTGGTCATGCTAACATATCTGTCTATCTAATCCTCATTCTAGAATTTTTGGCATTAGCTATTCATGGATAATTGATAATTGATCTTTAATCCCCAGAGGTTTCTTAAAAATAGATAATGGATAATTAATATATTGATAATTACAGATAGTTTTCATTATCCATTATCCATTATCCATTATCCTTATGTCATTCCATGTCCATTTCTTTTATATCTAATTGGACTTGGAGTTGTACCACGATGACGAGATAGTCTGTGTCTATTTTCAGGGACGCGACTACTTGGTATCGTCCTTCTATTGTATATTCCCTCTTCTCGATTACTTGGATAGTCAGAATGATAAGAGCGTTGTATATCTGGCTGGTCTTCGTATATTTCCAAATGTACAGATTGACCTGCTGTTTGAGCTAATGCTGCTAACACAGTACGAACTGCTTGGATATTACGTCCTCCACGACCATAGACTCGCCCTTTTTCCGGTTCATCAAAAGCTAGACGAATCCAAGCTTTTGCTTGCCGAGGGTTAACTTCACAGTCCACTCGTAAAGACTGTGGTGACTCTAGAAATGGCTCAATTAAAGACCTAACTATTTCAGCATAATCAGGATTCGCTGACTGGCGGTTGTTCCTCAGACTCGCTAATTGTTGCTGTTGCAGTTGACTCACTGTCACTGGTTTCGTTGGTTTCGGTATTGGCAGTTGCTTGGCTCGGTTCAGTATTGGTAATGGCTTCGGTCGGTTCTGCATGGGAAACTGATACGTTTGCTTGGGTGTTAACTCCGATTCTGGATGATTCAAGGACATTGGCTTTTCTCAATATGTCACGCACTGTATCTGTTGGCTGGGCACCTTGTTCAAGGCGTCTTGTAATTGCTGGTACATCTAATCTTGTTTCATCTGTTCTGGGATTATAAAAGCCGAGTTCTTCTAATGGACGGCCATCACGACGGGAGTCACTATTCATTGCTACTATCCGGTAGCTAGTCTCCCGTTTTTTTCCATATCGCTTTAATCGCAGTTTGATCATTTCGAGTGATTATACTCCTGTTTGGAATTATAAGCTATTGTTTCATCGTAACCTAGGCAGCATTTCGAGATTTTTTGTCAAATCTACAGTTTTTTACTAGGTATTTTTGACTCTTGCAGTCGGTTCTTTTAAAGCTGCCCAAAGCCCTTTTTCTTTTTCTGCTTCTTTTTCTTCTTACCACTACCCATAATACCTTGCTGGTTACGCCAACCAGGAGGTGTTTTACCTCCTGGCATTCCAGGCATTCCCATACCAGGCATTCCCATACCAGGCATTCCAGGCATCCCCATCCCTGGCATTCCGCCTTGGCCCATTTGTTGCATTAGCGATCGCATTCTTTGGAAGTCACTTACCAGTTTACTAACATCTTTTTCAGCATAACCTGAACCACCTGCAATACGTCGTCGTCGGGAGGGAGATTTGGCTAAAAGTTCTGGGTTTTGGCGCTCTTGGCGTGTCATAGAATTAATCATAGACTCACAACGCTTAAGCTGAGTTTCTCCCTGCTGCAACTGATCGTCACTGATTTTATTCATTCCTGGAATTAATTTCATAATTCCTCCCAGGGAACCCATATTCTTCATCAGTCGCGTTTGCTTCAGGAAGTCAGTAAAGTCAAACTTAGCTGAGAGGATTTTCTCTTGCATTTTTTCTGCATCAGCTATGTCAAACTCTTCCTGAGCTTTTTCTACCAGGGTAAGTACATCTCCCATCCCCAAAATCCGAGAAGCCATTCTTTCTGGATAGAAAGGTTGCAGAGCTTCTACTTTTTCTCCTACCCCTACAAATTTTATCGGTTGACCGGAAATTCGACGGACTGATAAAGCTGCCCCACCTCTTGTATCCCCATCCATTTTTGTTAGGATAGCCCCTGTTATCCCAATTTGATCGTTGAAGGTACGGGTCAATGTTGCAGCCTCTTGACCTGTCATTGCGTCTACTACTAGCAAGGTTTCCTGGGGCTTAACTGCTGCTTTAATTCTCGCAAGTTCGGCCATCATATCTTGATCTATCTGTAGCCGACCTGCTGTATCTATAATTACTGTATCTATACCATCTGCTTTGGCCTGCTCTACTCCTTTTTGAGCAATTTCTACAGGGTCTATATCTGTACCTAATTCAAATACTGATATATCTATCTGTTTACCTAGGGTAACTAACTGGTCAATAGCAGCCGGTCTATATATATCAGTAGCTACTAGCAAAGCACTCCGGTTCTGCTTCCTTAAATGTAGGGCCAACTTAGCTGAGGCTGTGGTTTTCCCTGTTCCCTGTAAACCTGCCATCAGGACAATAGTTGGCGGTTGGTCAGCTTTCGCTAAGGGAGCGTTGGTTTCTCCCATTACCTGTGCTAGTTCATCATGGACTATTTTGATGAACTGTTGGTCTGGTCTTACTCCTGTTAATACATTGGCTCCTTTGGCCTTGGTGCTGACCTCGGCTATAAAGTCTTTCACAACTTGTAAGTTTACATCTGCCTCTAGTAGGGCACGACGTACTTCTCGCAGGGCGTCTTGGATATTGGAGTCTGTAATTTTGTCTTGACCCCTTAGTTTTTTCCAGGTTACTTCTAAGCGGTCAGCAAGGGCTTCAAACATAAAGCAATTTCAGCTAGCTAGTAGTAGTTCTTTATTATATATCATTTGACAACTTTTTCTATTTTTTTCCTAATTTTTTTAGTGTTTATCTTTCATTTAACAATTCCCAGCTTTATTGTCTTAGTTAACTGCTTTTTATCTTTAATATCAAAACTTTAACAGTATCTGCTTTGATTCAGACTTTCTCTGGTTTCCACAGGGTTAATATCTATCTATAACCTATTTTACGATCGAATACTTGCACAATTTATCTTTTAGGGTTTTGGCTGCCAATCATATTTTTTCTACATCTTAATAATTAAGTATTTGAGGATTTTTTCTGCTCCTTTTAGCCTTAAGTTGACAATTCATTTTTTTTTCTAAAAAGACTCTAGGTGAAGCAATATAATAAACAATCTAACTATTTATACTAGAATAAAATTCAGCATAACACAATCCAAACAATTTGTAAACCTAGGTATACCATTTATCATACATTAATACTGCTTGGTAAGAAATACTTTACACTATTTGTCTTTTTCCTGAATTTCCTCACACATAAAACTTACCACTTCACACCTTGTTTCAGGATATCTAGAAAACATTGTGAAAGATTTGGTATGATAAAAGTTGAATTTTTACAGTTAGTGCGTGGTCTAAAATATTGGCTTAGAGGCAGGAATGACCATCATAATATGCTGTGGGTAGAATTCATTTTTGCTCTTTAAAAGTCCTTTCTCTTGTTAGTCTTTCAGTTCTAATGGCAGTACCCAGTAGATAATTTATCAGAAGGTAAGAGGTTAGTAATAAGTCACACAAAGACCAGGGTATGTAAGGAAAAGTAAAGTCTCTCAAAAACTTCTTTCCTTCAGGATAGCTCACCCTAAGTTGCAAATCCGATGGTTTCTATTCCTGCCTGATCGTATCAGCATAATTTTTAACACTAACCTAACTTAGACAAAATTATTTTATATATTTACTACTCAACTCCAGATAAATTTTCGGTTTTGGACATCAGTGTAATCCATACACTACACTAGAATTTA
Organism: Dapis hubbardiae BLCC-M172; assembly: GCF_050016015.1. NCBI lineage: Bacteria > Bacillati > Cyanobacteriota > Cyanophyceae > Oscillatoriales > Microcoleaceae > Dapis > Dapis hubbardiae. The sequence continues at coordinate 78,575 of NZ_JBNHEQ010000166.1, read as the reverse complement.
GAGACTGTTTGTAAGATTAAGTTTAAGATACTGTTGAGCAACTAAATATAAAAGCTGGAATAGTTCCGGGGATTTAAATCTGGCGCTTGGATACATTATCAGTATTCATACTCCTAAAGTTATGGTGAAAATAGTTGTGTTTTTAAGCCACCTCCCTTTTCCCTATTTCATTTTTTTATATTTCCTTAAGAATGCTAAGTAATTTGTAAAACTTCCAAAGTCAAAGTATAGATCAAAAATCTGAACCTCTTACCTTTATTCCGCGTTCGCACTTAATTTATGCCCTAATGATTATATCCAGATATTATATAAATACAAACAATAGGAACTTCTATATACTAAGTGCAGAATATATGAGGATATAATATAGCAATCCTATTTTAATTGTAATATTTTTGTGGTAGGAGTAGGAAGTCATAATTTTCAAGGTTTTTCCTCAATCTTAACTATGATAAAAATTCTCACAAATCATTTAGGATTGCTATAGGAATTAAAAAAAAAGAATGTTACGAAAATAAGGATGATTGAAAGACTTTATCTGAGATGTCCTTTTGACTAAACAGGGAATATAAATAGTAATAAATAGTATTTAAGCTATTCATTCTGACTCCTGACTCATGAGTCTCAAAAACAGCCTAACTATTTGTAGTAAACATTAATCAAATTGGTATAATCTCTGTTCTGTAGTTAAATATTAATAATTTTCCAGAGTTTGATCGATCTTTTTACTAGCTCACTCTTCAATTCCTAGTCTTAAAATTTTGTTTTGTCATAGAACTTACAATTTTTGACACCAGATATTTTTGATGGTAGATTAATGTATCATCACTAATACTACTAAACCTAAAAATAAACTATACCCCACCACCCAATGAAACTAGAAGAACATAAGTTTATTCGCTATTTTGAACCAGAGCAAGCTGCACAAATTTCCCAGATTGCTATTATTAAAAAATTTAGTCCGCAAGAGATTATTTTTGAAGAAGGTGATGATTCAGATGCTTTATTCTTAGTTCTAGAAGGTGAAGTTAAAGTTAGTAAAAAAAGCAGTGAAGGTAATAATTATGTTGTAATTACATCAGTTGAATCAAATGGTTATTTTGGCGAATTAGGGATTATAGATAAACAGCCAAGGAGTGGTAGGGTAGTTGCATTTAAGGAAACAACTGTAGCGAAAATTTACTATGACTCTATAATAGATATATTAGCCAATACAAAAGGGGATGTTGTTTTAAAAATATTAAGTATTTTATCTCAAAGACTGCGCACCGTGACGACTGAATACGTCAATCAATTAGCTTATAAAGAAAAAATGGCTTTGATTGGAGAGATGGTTAACACTATTATTCATGATTTTAGAAGCCCTTTTACTGGCATTCAATTATCAAGTTCGATGTTAAAAGAACTTCATCCAGATCAGGAAAGTCAAGAGTGGTGTGATTTAATTTCTATGCAAGTTCAGAGGATGTTAAATATGGCGGAAGAAGTGCTTGCTTTTTCTCAGGGAAATACAAAATTATTCTCTCAGCAAGTTGACATAGCCAAGCTATTACAAAACTTTAAAAAATTAAACCAAGTTTATATTGACTCTACTTTTGTAGAATTGACAGTTTCTGTTGAAGAGGGTTTGATCATAAATGCTGATGAAAACAAAATTAACCGTGTCCTACAAAATTTATTAGCTAATGCTGTAGAAGCTCTCAATCAATATGAAGGTAAGATAGAAATTAAAGCTAAGAGAAAAGATAAATGGGTTGAAATTATATTTTCGGATAATGGAGCTGGTATTCCTGAAGAAATTCAGAATAATTTATTTGAAGCTTTTGTAAGTTATGGAAAACAGGGTGGCATAGGGTTAGGTACTGCTATTGTGAAAACAATTGTTGATGCTCATGGTGGAGATATTTTTTTTGAATCAACTCCAGCGAAAGGCACTACTTTTTACCTTCATTTTCCCCTAGTTGTTTAAGGAAGAAGAAAGAAGGAAGAAGGAAGAAGGAAATATATGAGCTTATAGATTAATACATTTCAATTAAATAGGACTGCCTGAATCAATCTAAAAGCATTGATAAATAAAGGGACTTACCTTTTTTGGGTAGAAAAAAAATGCGTTTGTTTCAGCCGAAAACGCTCAAAAAATTACTATTTTAGGCTAGCTATGGCAGAAAAATCAAGGAATAATTATTCCTCCTACTTTATCTATCTTCCCACACTACCTAAACTTCCCAGACTCCCTCCCCCTAGACTCTGCTTTTTTGAGCAAACCCTAAATATTTTTTTGGCAGTTCTGAAAAATGAATAATTCTTTCTAAGCTTAAATAAGCTGACTTTGACAATAACTTTTAATTTTATCAATTTTTTAATTGCTTTTAGCGAAAAATTAAAGATATAAAGCTTCTCCTTTATAAGGAGAAAAAAAGTGCTAGGATATTTCCTTATATTCAATTTTCTCACGGTTTTAACCAGAGGTAATTATCAATTATCTATTATAAATTAATAAACTCCTCCTCTGATAAAAAGTTGACCGCTAATAGTTGATGCTGAATGCTTATTTGTGAATAAATAAACATTAATATTTATTGGTAAATCTTGACTTTTAACTTGCGATTTAAAATAAGGTGACTGACGATTTTGACGATAATTTTACACTTCCATCTACTGATATTAAAACTAATTCTAAAGATACAAAAAATGGTTTATCTATAGCCGCTTTAAGAGAACAAACAATTCAAAAAATTTGTTTTAATTTGCGACCAGGGCAACAACAAATGGCTGACTGGGAAGGGGGACCTTTGGCAGTATCGGCAGTTCCTGGAGCAGGAAAATCTTATGGGATGGCAACAGCAGCAGCTTTAGCGATCGCTCGTTATAAATTACATAGTCACCATCAACTAATTGTTGTTACTTTTACTCGTTCGGCAGCTACTAATATTAGAGTTAAAATTCGCCAATTTTTAAGGGAATTATCTTTACCTGAAGGTAGTTTTGTTGTTCATACTTTGCACGGTTTGGCTTTAAGTATTGCTCTGCGTCATCCTGAATTATCTGGGTTAGATTTAGAAAATTATAATTTGGTTTTGCCTACTCCTAGTAATAAGATAACTCGCAGTTGTGTAGAAAGTTGGATTGCTAATAACCCAAGACTTTATAAACTTTTAATTGAAGGAAGTCAGTTTGATGGAGAGGAAACGGAACGTTTAAGAAGGCAGTCTGTTTTACGGACTGAAGTATTACCTCAATTAGCTTGGAAAGCAATTCAACAAGCAAAAAGTTCTGGTATTAAACCTGAATATTTATGGCAGCTACGAGAACAAAATAATGATAATTATCAAGTTTTGACTATTGCTGCTAGTTTATATCAAATATATCAGGAAATATTGAAGGAACGTCAATTAATTGATTACGATGAAATGATTTTGGCAGCTTTACGAGTATTGGAAAATGAAGGTACTAGAAAAATGTGGCAAAAGCAAGTATTTGCTGTGTTTGAAGATGAAGCTCAAGATTCTACTCCTTTGCAAACTAAGTTATTAGAAATTCTGGCTACTTCTAGGGAAAGTAATGATAGTAATTTAGATTTTAATTCTATTGAGCAGGAAGAAAAATTATCAAAATTAAGTCATCTAAATTTGATGCGGGTGGGAGACCCAAATCAAGCAATTAATTCTACGTTTACTCCAGCAGATCCAATAGATTTTCGGCGATTTTGTCAAGACTGTGAAGAGTTAGAAAAATTGGCAGTTATGCAGCAAGCAGGTCGTAGTTGTCAGATAATTATTGATGCAGCTAATTTTGTGTTGAAGTGGGTAAATAATTCAAAGTTAGCAGGAAAGGAAAAACCGTTTCGAGACCAAAATATTCATCCTGTAAAAGTTAAAGAATCAGGAAATAATAATAATCCTCTAGCTACTGGTGGTGGTTTAGAAATATATGAACCTAGAGATATTTATCAAACCCTTGAATTGATGGGTAAACGGATAATTAATTTGTTTGAAGAAAATCCAGAAGGTAAATTTGCTGTATTAGTAAGGGAAAATAAACAAGGTCAATTTATTGCAGATACTTTTAGTAATCCTGGAAAGTATGGAGTTGAACTTGATTTAGGAAAATATGGTATTAAAATACATGACGTTTCTCAAGGGGCGCGTCATTCTCAAATTCCGGCAGAAATATTAGCTTTAATACAATTTATTGACCGCCCTCATTCTCCAGATTATTTAAAATCTGCTTTAAAAGTTTTAGGCGATCGCCGTTTAATTCCGCAGGAAGATTATAATAGTTTTGCCTCTCAATTAGAGCAATTTCTTTACCCTGGTCCTCTCGATCCATATCAATCAGAAAAGGTGCGTAAATGTCGTGATTTTTGTCGTAGTTTGCTCAGAGCAAAATCTGAATTACCTTTATATCAATTAATTTCTTTTTTGGCTTTGGCTTTAAATTATGAACAGTCAGATTTGGCAACTGCTGATAAGTTGGCAGAAAGAGTTGCTAAACAAATTGCTGGTAATAGTTCGATGAATTCTATGTTGGAAGTGTTAAGTGAAATTGTAAATTCTGAGAGATTTGAATCTGTGGAAGTGGAGGAAAATGCAGAGGAATATTATACTCGTCCTCAGCAACTTACTATTATTACGATGCACAAGTCTAAGGGGTTAGATTGGGATTTTGTCTTTTTACCTTTTTTGCATGAAAATATAATTCCTGGTAATTTACGAGTTTTACCCCAGGCTAATTTTTTGGGAGATTTTGACTTAGCTGAAGTTGCAAGGGCGCAAATTCGGGCGAGTTTACAAGGGGAAGATTTACCAGATATTTCTACAGCTTGGGAACAAGCAGGATATTTAAAAATGGCTGAAGAATTTCGGTTATTATATGTGGCAATGACTAGGGCAAAAAAGTTATTGTGGATGTCTGCTGCAAAGTTAGCTCCTTTTACTTGGAATAAACCAGAAAATTTACAAGCGCAAAAACCAAGTCCTGTTTTGTCTGCTTTAAGGGATGAGTTTCTTAGGGGGAAAGAAGAAGGAAGAAAGAAGAAGGAAGAAGAAGGAGGGAAAAAGTAAGAAAGAAGTAGTTGTAGTAGCGTGACACAGCTAAAACTGTGCAATAGATTTTAACTTGAAAATTCTTACTTTTGAATGCATGACTTTTGACTTTTGAATTCAATCTAATGCACCATTTTAGATGAAACAGTCTGGTAGGGTTTGTTACGCGCTAGCCGTAACGCACCATAATTAATTCAAAAATAATATAAAAAGAGGAAATAATTGATTTTATTTTTTATTATTGGAGATGTTTTTCAACTTTATCCTATTCTTTAATAAGGAGGAAGTAAGCTCACACGGATTATGGCACGGATGTACGGATTAAGATGTACGGATTAAGTTGTTAGTTAAAGTAGTTAAAGTAGGTTGGGTTGAGGAACGAAACCCAACATTATCTATATATATAGGTATAAGCTTTTGACTACATAGATGAAATTTTTGACCGAAAAATTTTGGTTAATAGCCTCCTCTTTTAAGGGGATAAAAAAGCGGTCGTTTGCGGAGCATTCCGTAGGAAAGCGTCCCGGAGGGAAGGGTCTCCCGAAGAGTGCAGAGGAGCTGCCTCTTGCAGAGGAGCTTCGCTAACGCTAACGCTAACGCTTTATATGTCGCGCAGCGAAACGCCATATCCAATCGACCAAGAGAAGAATATTCCGTATTTCAAGCCTCCTGGTTTCCGTTTGTCATGCTGCGCAAACAGCAGGAGGTACTGTTTCGCTCCGCGACATGTTTGCGGAGCATTCCCTATACGAAAAAACGCAGTTACGACCATAGGAGACTAACTGATAACTGAAATGACATTGGGTCAACCTCAACAATGAAACCCAACATTAGCCATCTATATATATAGCAATGTGCGCTGGCACGCTTTACAAATTGCAGGAGGTGTCCAAGCTGCTCAAAGCTTTATATTATCGGCAATTTATTCTCACTATTGCTTGTTTTATGTTCCCTGTTCCCGGAGCGCTATATTATAGATATAAACTTCTTACCCCTATATACCACAAAACAGCTAATTTATCAAACTGCTATAACAGGAAGGGAGAAAAATTAGTCTTTCATGGCAGAAAAAATCAACAAAATTTCCTCTGAAAACAACGATAGAATAAGCATTTCCAGCCTCAAAATTCAATTAAGCAATAACCATCCTTTGGATTTTTCCTTCTTTCAGAATACCACACAACTGAACCAAAAAGCTGAAAATGTTGAAAACTCGTTAGCCAGATCGGGCAAAATTTTCCCTGATTTGTCATCAAAACCTGACAATATTTAAAACTTTTAAACCAAAAACCACAAACCTATAATAAAAACTTAGGCTGACAAAGTACGTTCTATTTTTCTTAAGGATGGTTTGGTAGATAAGGGAGTTACAACTTTCTTTTTAGCAACAGAAGCGATCGCTCAATTAGGATTAGAAATTCTCAAAGAAGTAGATTTCATTAATTGATAATGAATAATGGATAATTACCTCTGGTTAAAACCATCAGATTGAAGATAAGGAAATATCCTAGCACTTTTTTTCTCCTTAAAAGGAGAGGCAATAAAGCCGAATTGATTAATTATCAATTATCCATTGTAATGACTGCTAATGGTATTAGTAAAGCACGCATTTTTCAAGATACTAAAATTTCTCTACTTGGAAGGGAAGAAACTTTTGAATGTTTAGAATTTTCTGGAGGTAACGACTCTTTATTAGGAGTATTGCCACTAGAAGCTTTAGGTATTGAAATCGATATACAAAATCAAAATTTCAAGGTTTTACCTACTAGCTATAATCAAACTTATCTCACAATTGTGTAGGGTGTTTTAGGTGCTAGTCGTAACACACCATGATTAATTTAAAAATCGTGTAAAAAATTGATTATAAAAAACCATGATTAATTCAAAAATTATATAAAAATTTGATTATTAAGTAATCTTTGGTGTGAGTTAGGCTTCCCTCAAAATTGATGGGTTAAACCTTCTTAAAAAATGGTGCGTTACGCTCCGCTAACACACCCTACTAGACTGTTTCATCTTAAATGTTGCAATAGATTGTTCTTGGGTTGAGTAACGTTTGCGGAGCATTTCCAACGGAAAAACCCAACAACAATCTTTCTCCCCTCCGACCCTCCGACCCTACTCCCTAATGCACTATTTTAGTTGAAACAGTCCACTACATTAATTAATGTAAGCTATAGTAAGAAATGATGGTTAAAATATATCCTTTGCAATAACATATAATGTAGGTTGGGTTGTTTAGGTTAACGTTGCGCAGCATGGAACGTTTGGGGAGCATTTCCAACGGAAAAACCAAACATTTAGAAACTAAAAAAATTGATAACTGATAACTGAAACGACCAGAGAAAAAATTACATATAACTATCAGGAGGAAAAAAATTATGGCTTTACATTACCCATAAAGCCTTGCGTCGCTTCACCAAATTTTCCCTTTCTAGTCGTTACGTTTTACAGTGCGATATAGTTAAATATTTCCCTAGCATCGACCATCAAATTCTCAAATAAATTATTCGTCGCAAAATAAAATGTCAAGACACCCTCTGGTTAATCGACAAAATTATTGATGGAAGTAACCAACAAATCCCAGTATTAACGAATTTTCCCGGAGACGAACTACTCACTTCAGCAAACCGGATAAAAGGTTTACCTCTCGGAAACTTAACCAGTCAATTTTTTGCCAACTTATATCTAAATAACTTCGACCATTTCATCAAAGAAAAACTAAAAGTAAAAAAATATATACGCTACGTCGATGACTTTGCCTTATTCTCAGACGACAAAGAATTTTTAGTCATTGCCAGACAAAAAATCGAAGCATACCTAGCCAACCTCCGTCTCAAAATTCATCCCATTAAAAGTCAATTATTTCAAACAAAAACAGGAACGAACTTTGTCGGTTTTCGAGTATTGCCAGACCGCATTAGAATACGTTCCGAAAATTTAAGAATAGCTAGAAAAAGACTAAGACAATTACAGAAAGACTACCGACTAGGAAAAATAGAATCTACCCAAATCCAAAAATCTCTACAAAGTTGGTTTGCTCATTTAGACCACGGCAGTACCTGGCATTTAAAACAGAAAATATTAACTTCTCTCAATATGGGAAAATAATTATGGGATTGACAAACCAAAGCTCCGTGGCGGTAGCTTTTCAGTTATCAGTTATTAGTTATCAGCTTTTTCAGTGAACAGTTATCAGTTATCAGTTATCAGCTTTTTCTGGAGTTTATGGATATAAACAAAAGTATTGTCTATCAAAAAGCTTATCAATTTGCCATTAGAGTAGTCAAAGCTTATAAATACTTGACAGAAGAAAAAAAGGAATATGTATTATCTAAACAACTCCTAAGAAGTGGAACATCTATTGGAGCCAATATAGCAGAAGCAAATGGAGGAATATCTCAAGCTGACTTTAGGGCAAAAATGTCTATAGCTTATAAAGAAGCCCAAGAAACAAAATAACTGAAAAAACTGATAACTAATAACTAAAAAGGCTGATAACTGATAACTGACAACTGATAACTGAAAAGATGCAGATGAGATTGCTAAAATCTTATTTTCCATCATCAAAAAAACTGAAAAAACTGATAACTGAAGAAGCTGATAACTGAAAATGCACCCCGAGAAAAAGTCGGAATTTCCTTTTCCATCCCACCTCCCTGAACTACTGACAATTTTCATCCGGTAAAGCACCCCGAGAAAAAGTCGGAATTTCCTCTTCCATCCCACCCCCCTTGACTACTGAAAATTTTCATTCTCGTATATCTCTCCCCAGAAAAAGTAGCGATCGCCTCTTTCATTCCACCCCCCTTGACTACTGAAAATCTTTATTCTCTGAAGCACCTATAGAAAAAGTGGCGATCGCCTCTTCCATCCCACCTCCCTTGACTACTGAAAATCTTTATTCTCTGAAGCACCCAAGAAAATGTCGAAATTTCCTTTTCCATACAACTTTCCTGAACTACTGACAATTTTCATTCTGTGAAGCACTCAAAAAAATCGCGCCTAAAAGAGAATTAGGGTTGCATCCTCAAACCAACTGTGGTAGAATCAAATCATTAGGCGCTGTTCGCACCTACTATAGACTAATTATTCAACATAATAAATCTAAATTCAAAAAAAAATCAGCTTTTATATCATAAAATGAATACTTTGTCAAAACAGCAAAAAACGGGCAGAGAAAAAAAAGTCATTTTGAGCAAAGACAATTTAAAGAAATATCGCCCAAAACAACGACAGAATAGGAATTAACGGCTATAAAAATCAATTAAGATATAAAATAGCCAAAGAATATCATAAGTATAGGATATCACAAAAGCGAAAAAAGCGCTAAAAATCTTGAAATCTCGTTAACCAACCTCAAAAAATTTCCCTATTTAACAGTCGCGCCAAAATGGTAAAGTTTAAAATATTAAAACCAAAATCAGAAAATTATAACTTTATCTAATTTTCAAAGCATCCAAAAAAGCGCTCACACGGATTATGCCACGGATATACGGATTATTTCTCCTTACCACAAAATAGCTAATTTATCAAACTGCCATAACAGGAAGGGGAAAAAATTAGTCATTCATGGCAGAAAAAATCAACAAAATTTCTTCTCAAAACAACGATATAATCAGGATTTCCAGGGTCAAAATTTAATTAAGCAATAACAGCCCTTTGGATTGTTAAGTCTTTCAGACTACCACACAACCGAACCAAAAAGCTGAAAATATTGAAACCTCGTTAAGCAAATCCGACAAAATTTCCTCTAATTTGTTATCAACCCCTGACAATATTTAAAATTTTCAAACTAAACAGCCACAACCTATAACCAAAACTTAGAGATATAAGGATCGCCTCTCAGACAACCATCAAAATTAAGCATTCCCTGAAGCACTCCCCAAAAAAACGGCACGTCGAAAAAAGCGATCGCTTCCCAGACAACTAGGACAGTGCGTTATAGTGCAATGTAATATCTAACAGTTAAACCGTAGTTTGTACTAAGCGCAATTTCCCACCTTACTAAACTGACTTTGAGCTTTATTAATAAAAGTTAAAATTTATTTTTTTAGGGGTAAATATCAAAATCTCGCCTAGCTTAATTTCACAAAAAATAGGCAATTATCTCAATAATACATCTAAAAAGATCGGCTTCAACATAATACTAAATAAAATATTATAAATTGATGGTCTCTCCGATAGAAAGTAGTATAATTAAGTCAAGGCTATATTAAATTTAAAGATAAAACTCTCTCTTCAAAATTAGGTTGACAAAATAGATAATATGTGCAAAAATCCGTTCAACTATCAAGATGAAGGGGATCTACGAATTATTCATTAGATAAGCTCTTTTACTGAGTTAAATTAATTTTCTTTCCGGATTAAGAGGTGTAATAAGAAGTAGAAGTAGAAGTAGTTATAGTTAGCTAAGAAAACTAATCTAAGTATTAATCACTAAGTATTAATTACTATCAACTCAATAAATAGGTTTTTTCTCATTGAAAGTTATCCCATCATCAACCAATGATTTTTAGAGTGATTTTAATCACATTAAAATCCTATAAGGGGTCACATACTTTATAGGAAAAATAGAACACTATAAGAATAGGTCAGGGAAGTTAAAGAAAAGGATAACTTCTCTCTGGATAAAAACAATTAACTCTAATTTATTTTTGAAAGATTATGTACAGTCCTCTAATTAAAAAAGTTATAGCTAAAGCTTGTAATGTTAGTCTTGATGAATGTGTAGAAGTTCAGAGATTAAAACTCGAAGTTCAAAGATTAGCCCAGGAAAATCAAGAACTAACAGCACAAGCACAAAAATATCAACAAGAAAATCAAGAACTACAAAATAAACTAAGTCAACTAAGAATGCAGTTAGCTACTCTTTCAGAAGACTCTGCTCCTCTAACTTCTCCTTTATCTGCTAATTTAATATCTCCAAAAGAATCATCAACGACAGTAGTTTTAGTTAATTCTCCCAGCGACCAACTAGAAGCAGATGAAGGTAAACCTGTAGAATTACTCAATCAATTACCTAATGGTATGTGGCATATTAAAGTTAATTCAGGACTTCAAGTTATTGTTAAACCAGAAGCTCTCAAAGTTTTAGCATAATATTTCTCGCATTTCGATTAATTGACATAATTATTGATCGACTTTCAGTGAGTAGAAATTAATGTGGTTATTCTCAGGATAATTCTATACTTCAGCAACTCAATTTTGAAATTTATATCCCATCCCTATTTATGGGCAAATAATTGAAAAAATGGGATGGAGAATTAGGGGGAAAACTCCGAGATTATCCGTACTAAGCACCAGTTTTTTCATAAAAGAGAATTAAACAAGGTTTACCGAATGCTACCCGATTTGATCTTAATACCTAATTATTTTCATCAATTAAAAAAGGTGTAAGTATTCATATCTTAGCAGTCAGCTATCAGCTTTTGTTTGAATGAATAATTCCTTCTCAGTAAATTAGGAGCGTACTTTGACAGTAACTGTCTTATCTATCTTAATTTTTTAATTGCTTTTACCGAATTATTAATTATTAATAATTAAATAATTCGCGCCTTGAAGCGGACCCTTGGATAGGGGAAAAAAGTGCTCTTGAATTTCCTGATGTTCAATTCCGTAAAGGTTTTAACCAGAGGTAATTATCAATTATCCATTATCAATTATCAATTAATGAATTCCTCCTCTCATCAATAGCTGATAGCTAATAGCTGATAGCTGAATGCTTACTAACAAAAAGGTATATAAAAAATGCTCGACTTAATTTATTTAGCCGAACATTTTTCATTTTTAACTTACTGAGCTAAAACAACTAAAACTAATTCTTTGAAGATAAAGTAAAATCTAGTTGACTTGCCACTGAATTAGTTTCAACAGTTTGAACTAAAGCCGAATGTAACATGGGAGTTTTAGCAATAGAATTATTAGCTAAAGTAAACAAAGGATTAGATAAAATTCCAGCTAAAGAAGTTGCCAAAACTGACACAATTAATCCTACTTGTAAAGGACGCATACCAGGAAGGTTCCAACGAATAGGAGGTTTTCAAACCAATAAAAAAAGTATATAAAAAATGCTCGACTTAATTTATTTAGCCGAACATTTTTCATTTTTAACTTACTGAGCTAAAACAACTAAAACTAATTCTTTGAAGATAAAGTAAAATCTAGTTGACTTGCCACTGAATTAGTTTCAACAGTTTGAACTAAAGCCGAATGTAACATGGGAGTTTTAGCAATAGAATTATTAGCTAAAGTAAACAAAGGATTAGATAAAATTCCAGCTAAAGAAGTTGCCAAAACTGACACAATTAATCCTACTTGTAAAGGACGCATACCAGGAAGGTTCCAACGAATAGGAGGATAATTTTTGATAACATCCGACATCTCTTGCGGTTCTTTTACTACCATCATTTTGACTACACGAATGTAATAGTAAATAGAAGCAACACTGGTAATTAATCCTAACAAAACTAACCAATATAATCCAGCTTGCCAACCTGCCCAAAACAGATAAATTTTACCAAAGAAACCTGCAAGTGGGGGTATACCACCTAAAGATAATAAACAAAGACTTAATCCCAATGTTAAAAGTGGGTCTTTTTGGTATAAACCTGCATATTCGCTAATTTGGTCTGTACCTGTACGGAGAGAAAATAGAATTACACAGGTAAAACCACCCAAGTTCATAAACAAATAAACTAGCAGATAAAATATCATGCTAGCGTAACCAGCTTCAGTATTGGCCAAAAGACCAATCATGACAAAACCAGCTTGTCCAATAGATGAGTAAGCAAGTAGACGTTTCATGCTGGTTTGGGCAAGAGCAACAACATTACCCAATACCATACTCAGAACAGCTAAGGCCGTAAATACAAAATGCCACTGTTCCGAAACTAATGGGAAAGCTGTTACTAAAAGACGAATAGCTAGAGCAAAACCCGCAGCTTTGGAACCTACTGAAAGAAAGGCTACAACTGGAGTCGGAGAACCTTCGTAAACATCTGGAGTCCATTGGTGAAAAGGAACAGCAGAAATTTTGAAAGAAATACCCGCAATAGCAAATACTAAGGCAATAACTAATCCTAGGGAAATACCACCACTAGAACCATTAGCAAGACTAGAGGCGATCGCTGTTAACCTAGTTTCTCCACCGGACAAACCATAAAGTAAGGAAATGCCATAGAGAAAAACGGCGGAACTAGCAGCTCCAATAAGTAGATATTTTAATGCTGCTTCGTTGGAACGAGGGTCACGTTTTGTATAACCTGTTAATAAATAAGAGGAGATACTCAGAGTTTCCAGAGAGACAAAAATCATTACTAACTCATCTGCTCCAGAAAGGAACATTGCCCCCAAAGTAGCAGTGAGTAGAAGACAAATAAATTCTCCCAGTGGAGTACCAGTTTGTTCTATATATGCCACCGACATTAATATAGTGACAATAGTACATAGAGCAATAATACCTCTAAATATAACACTAAGGGAGTCAGCATTAAAGCCTCCCAAAAAACCGATGGTATTGGTACTGTCCCATTGAGTATATAAGGCCACAATTGCTCCAGAGAGACCAAGAATGGCAGCATAAGGAGTCCACTTAGTAGAACTACGCCCCACTATGAGGTCTCCGACGAGAACTATCAGTAGGGTAATAACAACTATTCCTTCTGGAAGAATAGTGCCTGCATTAAGTTGGGCTGCAATGGTAGAGAAATCTATCATTTTAGATAATTTGAAATTTTCGTGTAATTAAGAATTTTGGCTAATTCATAATCCTTTACAGTAGAGGATTGTAGCGTGTATCTAGAGATTTTTTGGTTTTTTATTAGGTAATCATTATTAATCAGTCTCTGGCCAATTTTATTTTCAGGGGAAAAGCTGTTGAATCTGGTGTGGAGTTTCTCTTCACCAAGTCAGAAGTGATAAATCAGTAGGGGTGATTCGCGAATCACCCCTACAGAAGTTAAATTCTTACTCTGTTATTTTAATCAAACTAGAAAAAATATTTAACTGATAACTAATTACTGATTAAAAGGCGAGGTTGAGCAAGCCAATTATTTTGATAATTTTTTTTTACTGGAAAATAAATAACTTCTATACCATCAATTTCTAGCACATATTCTCTACCAAAGGAAGATTTACTATCTACTAAAGTTCAAACAACAATTTCTTCAGAATATCCACCAAAAATAACTTCAATAGCATCAACTTATAGCACATCTCCTCCTCCAAAATTTATTACAGAACCATCACCTTTCCAGATACCAAAAACTCCACTGTATGATGATAAATCAAGTTATAGTTATCCAACTTTCAGTTACCCAAGATCATATTCTAGAAAAACTCTATCTGAAAGAAATAATTTCTGGATATGGGTAATTATATTAACTATTATTTGCTTCTGGAGAGTACAAAGTTCTTCTAAAAAACGATTTACTTATCTGACTGAAAAAATTACTGGTAAAGGGTTACAGCATATATAGCTGTGAATAGAGAGTTTCTAACCAAGAGATCGCTGATAGCCATGGCTAGCCATGGCTATTATAAGAACTTTGTACTGTCTAGATTTGCTTTATTACTGGCTTTATTGCCTTAAGTATTTGGGGAATGGATGAAAAAAATTACACCTGAGCTGAAAAAAAAGATTAATTAAAGCAGTGATTATGATTTTAAGATTACTCAAAATGAAGGTGTCATAATAGTTAAGATTCATCCTGGGCATCTAGGGAATAAAGCCTGACTTAAAGAGGGAGATATTATTCATAAAATTGATAATAAACTAATCAAAAATGTGACATAAGTGCAGCAAAAAGTTAAATCAAGCAAAATTGGGAAAAGTATTAAGTTTGAAGTTATCCGTAATGGTAAAAAAGAAAAAATTCAAGCAATTTTATAACCTTATCTTCTACCTGAAAATTAACCATATTTTTTAGTAAAATACTCCTCATTTTCCTATGTGTCTAGATAGGGCTTGCCGATTCAATATAAAAGTATTGAAAGATAAAAGTTTTAGCCTTTTTAGGTCTTGAAAAGGGACCTCGTTTTCAGCTCTTCATGCTCAAAAAGTTAGCATTTCTGGCGCATAGTTGGGCAAAAAAATTCCTCCCGTAGGGACGTTGCATACAACTTCCCTACCTACTCCCCCACTGCTTAAAAAAGATTTTTTTCCGCAAACCCTAGATAATCTTATTTTAGTTTAAGAAATTGGTGTAATAATCCCGCCACATGAAAAGGTCGGAATAGATATTCTTACCCATCATACCCTTTCTCTGTTGCACAAAATACACAACTTTTGTATTTCAACAGTTTAATAAACGCTATATTTCCTTTACAAATAATCTCTTAATAAAATTTAAACTAATTATTTTCGGTTCAATATAGGTATTTATAAAAATCTCCGATATTTGCTCAACAATATTTCTTAATAAGATAATTTTTATCAACCAATGCCACAATAATAAAAGTACAAATAAAGAATAAAAGCAGATAAAAATGATATAGATAAAGATTATTATAGATTTGGAGTAGTTTCTTAGAGAGATAATTTTTCCACTTACTTTTTGTAGATTTTTATTGATATTTGCTACAAATATAGGAGCTTTAACGTATTTCAATATTATTTGCTGTGTGGCTATTCTCTGATGAAAATTGTTAGTTTTGAACACCTAAACTGGTCGATGTCTGCTAGATATGCTAAATTAAGAATGTAAGCTCTACAATAAAAGAGATAAAAAAAATGTCTATAATGAACAGAAATACACCAAAAAGCCTAGTTAAGTTGAATGAAGTTCATAGAGCTAATATAGAAAAAAGATTGGCTCATCGCCTGGAAGCAGCTAGAGCCAAAGGAAATCACAATTTAGTTAAAATCTTGGAAGAGGAAAGACTATTACTAGAATAAATTATTCCCCTTGAATATCTAATTTAACTAATAGTGATTGTTCCTAATGTTCATTAGTCACATTAAAACCCGGTCTCGTTTTAGAAACCGGGTTTTATATATATCAAGATAGGATGTCCTAGATTCTAGTAGATTAGTACAACAAAGCCGAATTTAATTGTTAACTTTTATATATGTCAACTAATCTCAACAACTTTGCTTTAATTATAGGAGCAGCGAAATCTGGTACTACCAGCCTTTTTGATTACTTATCACAACACCCAGAAATATGTGCTTGCCAACCAAAAAAAGAACCTAATTTTTTTGCAAGTGATAAGAACTGGTCTAAAGGATTTGATTGGTATCAAAGTTTATGGAAGTGGAATGCCAGTTTACATCAAATAGCTCTGGACGGTTCCACTTATTACACGAACTATCCAGACTTGCCCAATGCAGCAGAAAGAATATTGCAGATAAAAGCCAAGTTTAAATTTATTTATATTCTGAGAAATCCAGTAGAACGAATTGAATCACACTACAATTTTGTGAGGAGTTATATCAATAAACCTAACGTAAGTTTTTCCGAAGAACTAGATCATTACATAACGGTATCTAAGTATGCAATGCAATTAGATGAATACGACAAAAGATTTCCTGCTGAAGATATTCTTATCCTCTATTTTGAGGATTTAAAGAGCAAGCCTACAGAGTTAGTTAAGAAGATTTGTGAATTCTTGAATGTCGATGCCTCATATCAATTTCAGGATATAGGAGAAGTAAAAAATAAAACGGTAGTTGACAAGCCATTGCTTAGTGCAATCAAAAGTAATACAAAACTTCATAATTTCATCCGATCAACATTCCCCCGAAATCTGAGAATGTTGGTAACTCGTCCTATGAAATCCACCAAGATAAAACACAAGTTTAAACTTTCTCCAGAACAGCGAGAGTTTGTTTTATCTGAATTAGAGGAAGACCTGAAAAAACTTAAGTCAAAATATGGGGTGGCTATAGAGAAATGGGGTCTAGAAGTTTAAAAATCTGGGGTAATTCAAATTAATTTACAAATTTATATGTTGTTATTTATATTTATTCCTACTTTCTCTGAGGTTAATTTTATTCTTTAATCAGATCACAAATGTAATAAAATAAGCAAGTTCGATAAATTTACATAGAGGCACTTTTTTTATAAATTTTATGATTATTTGGGAATGATTATAAAACTCACATAAATCGGTACATTGCAATTACAGCAGCAATATTTTTCATCTAAAGTCTAATCTAAAGAGTTGGTCTACTTAATTCAAGTAGACCAACAAAAATGCAATTTTTATTATTATCTTTTGCATTATAGGTTTCATACCCTACCATTACTTGTAATTTATAAAATTGCTTGGGGTTATTAAGACACCAAATAACTAGGTCTTGGCTACCCCAACCCCATTTTCTTAACAAAGTTAAGAAATTTCCCTAACTATTGGTTGCCCATCCTGAATTTCTCCTACTAATATTACATCCGCAACCCCTACAAATAAACCATTTTCCAAAACGCCTGGAATATTATTTAAACTTTTTTCTAGCTCCGCAGGATTATCAATAGAATCAAACTTGACATCAATAACCAGATTACCTTCGTCAGTTACTACAGGACCAGCTTTCTTAACTCCCATCCGTAATTCTGGTTGACCACCCAGTTTTTCGATCGCCCGAATCACAGGAGTTATTGCCATAGGTATAACTTCTACTGGCAATAAAAAGGTAGAACCCAACTTATCTACTAATTTAGAACTATCTACTACCACAATAAACTGTTCTGCCAGACAATCCACAATTTTCTCGCGAGTATGAGCTGCTCCACCACCCTTAATGAGATTTTTTTGTGGGTCAACTTCATCGGCACCATCAATGGCAATATCCATGTGGTCAACTTCATCAAGACTGATTAATGGCACACCATATTGTTTAGCTAATACAGTTGACTGGAAGGAGGTAGGGATACCTTTAATGTCTTTGAGTTGACCACTTTGGAGGCGTTCTCCCAAAAACTGAATCATGTAGGCCGCGGTTGACCCAGTACCTATACCAACTATCATTCCAGATTTTACTCGGTCGGCGGCAGCTTTGCCGACTTGTTGTTTCATTAACTTAGTGGGGTCTTGTTCTGTGACCATAGTCTATACTCCTTACCTTAAATCCAATAAAATTACAAGCATTGTCTCACTTTACCGCTATGAGGGAACGGATTCGAAAATGTTAGCTGAAAATTATTTCAACACAGCGAATCAATTGAAAGATTCTGGACAACTTTATACAGCGATGATTGCTTATCAAAAAGCTTTGAGTATTAAACCAGATTATGTTGAAGCTTACAAGAAGTTAGCTGAAGTATACTTGATGCAAGGAAATTTTGATGCAGCTATTTCTGCTTGCCAAGAAGCAGTTAAAATTCAACCGCATTTTGCTTCTGCTTATTTGACTTTAGGGAATATTTTTCAAAGTCAGAATTTATTTGAACAGGCAATTAATACTTATCATCAGGCGTTAAAATTTCAGCCAATTTTTGCAGAAGTTTATGCTAATATTGGCAGTGTTTATTATAAACAGAGGGATTTTAATTTAGCTATTTTAAATTATCAAACAGCTTTAGAGATTAATCCAAAGTTGGCATCTGTGCAGTTGATGTTAGGAAATCTATTTGCTCAGATAGGGGAATTCGATCGGGCAGTTTATTGTTATCAAAAGTTGCTGCAAATTCAACCAGAAGATCCTAAAGCTTATTTCAAGTTGGCAGAGGTATTTGCTCTGTATACAAATCTTGAACCAGCTTTTGATTATTATCAAAAATCTTTATCTATTCAACCAAATTATCGGGAAGCTTTTGCCAAGTTATATAAATTGCTCAAACCTGAAACTACGGAGCAGGAATTGGAGGTATTATTTACTGAATGGCAAAAACTCGCAAGGGAGAATAATCAGAATATAAAGCAATATATTGATTCAGTAATTCAGGAAAAATCTACAAATTTTATAGAAAAGGAAAAATTTACAGGAGAACAAAATAGAGAAGTTATTATTTCTGATGGAGAACATGGAATTAAACCTGCTACTTTTAATTTA
>NZ_JBNHEQ010000166.1:21488-59437 GCF_050016015.1 Dapis hubbardiae BLCC-M172 | reverse complement strand
ACCTGCTACTTTCAATTTAATTCCAGAGAAAAAAGTGGAGAGTTTCGAGAATACTGCTGATAATTTACCTTACCCAGATGTAGTAGAAGAAAATCTGGCAACAACAGATAAAGTTACGACTTTTGAATATCAACAACCAGACTCAGAGTTTCCCAAAAAATTATTAAAATTTCCAGCAGCAGATAGAGAAAATGGAATTAAACCTGCTACTTTTAATCTAATTCCAGAGCAAAAAGTCGATAGTTTCGATAATACTTCTGAGAATTTACCTTACCAAAATGAAGTAGAAGAAAATCTGGAAAAAACAGCTAAATTTAGGACTTTTGAATATCAACAATCAGACTCAGAGTTTCCCAAAAAATTATTAAAATTTCCAGCAGCAGAAGCTCATATCAATCAAGCTAAGCTTGCCTTAAAACACGGAAATATAACAGCAGCAATTTCGTCTTGTAAACAAGCTTTAAAAGTTCAACCAAGTTATTCTCCATGTTATGTAATTTTAGGAAATGCTTTTTACCAACAAAATAATTTAGAAGCTGCTTTGCGTGCTTATAGTCAGGCGTTAGAAATTGAGCCGGAAGTTGCAGAAGTTCAGGGAAATATTGGTAGTGTCTATTTACAGTTAGGTCAACATAAACAAGCACTATTTCATTATCAAAAAGCTATTGAATTAAAACCTGGTTTGGCTGGTATTTATTGGAATCTTGGCAAACTATTTCAATATTTAGGAAAGGTTGATGAAGCTCTTGAAGCTTGGGAAAAAGCATTAGAAATTCAACCGGATATAGTGGAAGCAGACTTTCACTTTAAATTAGGTAATACTCTTGTTAAACTGAGTCGAAATAATGATGCACTTAAGAGTTATGAGAGAGCAGTTAATCTGAAGCCAGATTATACGGAAGCTTATAGTAATTTAGCTAATCTTTTAGGCAAACAAGGAGATAAAGAAGCAGCAGCTAAGTATTACCAAAAAGCACTAGATGTTAATCCAGATTTAAAACATTTACATGAAAAGATAGCTAACAACTTATTGCTAAAAGGTGACTATGACCAAGCAATATTTCATTATCAAGAAGCAATAAAATATAATCCTAAATCTTATGATGCTTATGCCAATTTAGGCACAGCACTTTCTAACAAAGGATTATTAGAATCAGCACTAGAAAAATATCATAAAGCATTAGAACTTAAACCAAACTGGGCAGAAGTATACTCTCGCATCGGACATATTATTAAACAAGAAAAAATGGAAGAGGCGATCGCTTTATTTGAAAAAGCCATCGAAGTTAAACCACAATTTGTCGAAGCTCATCAACAATTATGCGATTTACTTAGTCATACAACTAAACTTGCTGATGCAAGAAAAGCTGCCGATAATTTCTGTAATTCTTGTGGAGAAATAGCTCCTATTCTTTCAGGAACTGCCTTTTTATTTTCCTACTTTCAGTCAGGAGTTAGTGAAGTTGCAAACTCCAAACTTTCAGAAGTAGAAAAAATCTGTTATCAAAGCTATGAAACCTTCAGCGAACTAGAAATAAAACTACTCTATGAAATTTTCTTATTTGCTGTTCCTCACCTTCGAGATGATTTAAAAGGAAACGCTAAATTTTACAAATTAATCGCCAAACAATATTATCAAAATCGACCCAAAATTTATCAAACTCCAAAAACTTATACCTCTAGTTCTCAACCATTAAAAATAGGATTCCTTTCCAAACATTTTCGCCGTCATTCAGTAGGTTGGTGTAGTGAAGCTTTAATCAGAGAATTATCTCAAATTACACCAGACGTTCATCTCTATATTACAGGTCCGTTGAAGAGAGACGATATTACTCAAAGATTTGAACAAATGTCTGTCAAAACATATTGGCCGAAAAAGTATCCTAACGGCTTTCCATCCTATGAAGAAATTACTGAAAAAATATTAGAAGACAAGTTAGATGTAGTAGTAGATTTAGATTCAATGACATTGCCAGTCAATGTACATATTATCCATGAAAAAGCTGCACCAATTTGTATTTCTTGGTTAGGTTTTGATGCACCCTATATTTCTGAAAATAATTACTTTTTATGTGACTGGTATACCCATCCTCAAGGAAGAGAAAAATATTATTTAGAACAATTAGTAAGATTACCAGAAACATCTGTAGCTGTTGATGGCTTTGATAGTCTTTCAGTTGATAGAAATGCGACTAGAAATAGTCTCGGAATTGATTCAGATAAAATGGTTTATTTGTGTATAGCACCGGGGCGAAAAACTAATCCAGAAATGGTACGCGCTCAACTGAAAATTTTGCAACATACTCCAGAAAGTATATTAATTCGGAAAGGTCAGGGAGATGTAGATATAATTTATCAAACCTATCTTCAAGAATCTGAAAATTTAGGTGTAGACTTTAATCGAATTATCTTTTTAGGACAAACTCAAACAGAAGAAGAACATCGAGCAATTTATCAGATAGCTGATGTTTTGTTAGATTCTTATCCTTACAATGGCGGTACTCATAATTTAGAAGCTTTATGGTCAAATTTGCCTATAATAACTAGAGCTGGTAAACAATATTTATCTCGGATGGGTTACTCATTTTTGCAGAATATAAATCTGGATGTAGGAGTTGCTTGGAGTTGGGAAGAATATACAGAATGGGGAATTAAATTAGGTCAAGATTTAGGTTTAAGAAATTCGCTGCGGGAGCATTTGCAAAAGTCAAAAAATCCAGATAATTTAGCACCTTTGTGGAATCCTAAAAAATTGGCAAAAGAGATGTATCAGGTATTTGCTGAACTTTTGGTTTCGTTAGATAGATGATTGAAAAAATAGTATTTCAGTAAAAATAAATAAAATTATGAATTAACGGTTATTTCCCAGACAAGAGAGAGTAGGGAGTAGGAGGTAGGGAGTAGGGAAAAATAACTGACTATATATTTTGATTTAACTATAACGTTTTAGTTATTAGACTTTAGATAAAGCAATGTGCGCTGGCATATTTACATATTATTTTTTGTACACCTTTTCTAGAAGGCAGTTTGAGCTGGGCCTTGTAAATACCTGAGCGCTCACTGCTATAAAGCTGTGAGGAAGCGGCAACTAACCAAACTATTGGTTTAACTCCAACGTCTTAGTTAAATTTTGACACTTAGCTTCTGAGTTAGGTGAACAAATACCACTGAAAATTATTTGAGATTCATCACTCAATCTTAATTACTTTTCAAAATTCAAATTCACACTCTACTTTTTAGTCCCACAAGAGAACTGACTATATATTTTGATATAACTGTAACGTCTTAGTTATTAGACTTTAGATCGAGCTATGAGCGATCGCCTCCTGAGCAGACCATTGGTTTAACTCCAACGTCTTAGTTAAATTTTGACACTTAGCTTCTGAGTTAGGTGAACAAATACCACTGAAAATTATTTGAGATTCATCACTCAATCTTAATTACTTTTCAAAATTCAAATTCACACTCTACTTTTTAGTCCCACAAGAGAACTGACTATATATTTTGATATAACTGTAACGTCTTAGTTATTAGACTTTAGATCGAGCTATGAGCGATCGCCTCTTCACAAAACTATTATTGATATAACTGCAACGTCTTAGTTAAATTTTGACACTTAGCTTCTGAGTTAGGCGAACAAATACCACTTAAAACTATTTGAGATTCATCACTCCATCTTAATTACTTTTCAAAATTCAAATTCACACTCTACTTTTTAGTCCCACAAGAGAACTGACTATATATTTTGATATAACTGTAACGTCTTAGTTATTAGACTTTAGATCGAGCTATGAGCGATCGCCTCTTCACAAAACTATTATTGATATAACTGCAACGTCTTAGTTAAATTTTGACACTTAGCTTCTGAGTTAGGTGGGTAAAATTTATTTTAAAATTCAACTTGATAGCCTACTTGTTACTCCCACAAGAAAACTGAATATAACTTTGACTTAACTACAACGTCTTAGTTGCTAGATTTTAGATATAGGTCTGAGAGAGTACCTCTTCAGCAGACTATTATTGGTTTAACTCAAACCTCTTAATTAAACTTTGATACTTAGCTTCTGAGTTAGATGAACAAATAGCACTGAAAATTATTTGAGATTCATCACTCAACCTTAATAACTTTTCAAAACTCAACTTACATTTAACTTTTTACAACTGTTTTAACAGACGAACATATTCTTTAGCAGTCTCCCTCCAAGTCCAATGAGAAAAGCGTGTATCTATTTCTTCAGGAGATAACTTCTTCCGAGGATTAAGAATAAATTTTTCCATACAATTTGCTAAAGCATCCACATCACCAACCGGGAAAAAATCTACCAGATCGCCACATTTATAAAGTTCTACCTGCTCTCGAAAAACTTCTAAATCTGAGACAATAGCAGGTATTCCTCTGACAACCGACTCTGATAAAGCCAAACCAAAACCTTCATATTTAGAAGGAAAAACTACACAAGAAGAATTCCGATACGATTTTTCTACATCTTCATCCGAAGAATATCCTAACCCCTCAAAATATTCCTGCATTATATTTTGATTATTCTGAGATATTTCCTGACATTGATGCAGATAATCAATATATTCTTGACTATTCTTTTGTTGAGATAATGTAATTTTTCCCGCAATCAAATTATCTGTTTCCTTACCAATCAAAACTATTTTAAACTTCAACTTTTTTTCTGCAAGCTTGATACCAGCTTTTAGCAAAGTTAAGTGATCTTTATAAACACCGAAAGAAGAAGGCAAATAAAAAATTGGCAAGTCGCCAATAGATTCTTGGGAATTTTCTGCTAAACCCAATAACCTTTGTGAAACATTTGACTTAGTAGGAAAACCTGAATTAGCTATAGTAGTAATCTTACTCGTAAACTCTGGAAAAACTGAGATAATATCTTTACGGGTTTTTTCAGAAACAGTAAAAACAATATTAACCTTCTTCAGCCATTCCAGTAGACTTAAATCATATTTCCTTACATAAGATTCTGGATAACTTAAAGGAGCAAATCTCCAGAACACATCATGTGTTACCATTGCTAAAGGAATATCAAGATCGGGTGGAGTTAATTGATTAGCTAAAAAGTACAAACAATGAGTAGCTTGATAATAATTAGCTAAATATTTGATACTAAACTTACTCTGATATTTACGACGGAGACGTTTCAAAAACATTTGAACTTTTTTCGCCTTAATATTACCTGATAAAGACGAAAACTTATTAATTAGAGAAAGTATTCGAGATTGTAAAGATTTAGGGGGTAATGTAAATGATTCGTATTTAATTATTGGAGACTTAGGCAACTTTTCTTGAAAATGAGGAATATCTTTTTTTTGCAAAATTAATATTATTTCCTCCACTTCGTCAATTTCAATCCATTCCTCTATTGTTCCACAAATTACCCGTTCTACTCCACCTTGACGATAAAATTCTATAGGAAGTATCAGTTTCATAGTAGCCCCAAAATTTAATATTTGTTCTACCCCAAATTGATTAGCAACTCTAACTAATTGTTATGAGGTTTTACCAAAATATCTTTAAATAGTAAACTTCTGATTATAGAGTTTGAAGGGGAGCTAAATTTCCATGTTGGTTTAAGTTACATAATATAAAGCTCCCTTTACTAGAAAGACAGGGAAAAAACTCAATTTATCCGTTCACTTTCTTCGCTCAAAGCCAATATTTGGAAATAAAGTCATAGTGTCCAGCTTGCTCAGGTGGATACCATCCTTGCTCTATTTTTTCGATAATATTTGGCAAAGCTCCGATAAATTCTGGACTTCTATCTTTAGGATGAATTGTCCACGCCTTGGGTGAACTCATAGTTGCTCGTATATAATCAGTTTTCTCTAACTGCATAGATACCATAACCTCCCAAGAATCCAGCTTGCCTTTGCCAGTATAGTAATTTAACAAGGTTTTTATATTTAGTGGCAGTTGATTAAGAATTTTGTTCTTGTAAGAACGCCACAAAATGGGCAATGGCAGTAACTTGTCAAAGCGTTTACGGTTAATCAGATATACTCTACTACTGAAAAATTTGAATTTATAGAACCCCCCTGCTTCTGGTTTTAGGGACTTATTTTTTTGGTATATAGCACCATCCTCAGTTGGTGGCCCTGTCAATGGTCTAATTGCCATTATTTCCGGATACTGCTCCATTAACTTGATACCTTCATCTATCCAGCTATAATCTGGTTGTTGATGTAGAAGCATATCACTGTCATAATGCAACATATAATCTCCCGGTACAGATTCTATATGAAAAATTGACCCCAAGATTGGATAACCTCTATAGTTATGGGTATACTTAATTGGACTACCAAAATGCTTTTGATACATTTGTTGTTGATAAGTTTTGTCATAGTTAATATCCACAACTTGATCTACAATACCTTCACTTATAAGTTTGTTACAGCAATCTCTGAGTTCACTTAGAGTACCAACACCAGGACGCATAACTTTATCTCCAGATAGAGGTGCTGTATCCATACACAACACTTTTTGAATAAAATTAAAATTACTCATCCTAACTAGATGAGGAATAGTATGCATCATAAAAGGTAAATCTGTTCTTGCTACCAAAATCGAGAGTGAACAGGTATTCGATAACATTAAGTTATGCCTCCTTATGAAAACTGCTAGACAGAATATGGAAAAGTTTGACTTGACTTATTTTTACTACCCTGAAATATAATTTTACTTAGGGTTAGATGACAGGCATTTATGAAAAAAATTATCTCACATTATCATTAATAATCTTGATTTTCTTTCAATAAATATCTCTGAAAAATGATAAAATTTATTACAGAGGCAGGCAAAAAGCAAGAGGCAAAAGAGAAAAGATTTTCAACAGATTTGGGATAAAAAATGGTTTAATGGTTACCAATGGATAATTGATAATTAATCAAATGGATAATTGATAATTGATAATTAGAGAGAGTTTTTATTATCCATTCTCCATTATTCACTATCCATTGTTCATTATCAATTGTTAAAGAGGTAATTATCCATTATTCATTATCCATTATCAATTAATGAAGATAGCTAATTCAAGCATATTATATAATAGTATCTCACAGAATGATTTGACAAAAGCCTTTTATAATTTCTGGAGATGTCTAATTATTATGAATCAATATTTTTCAACCAGAATGGTGCTACCTGTTCCCAAGTTTCATTTTTGACTTTTTCTTGAATTTCTTCCCTGATATTTTCCAACTCTTGAGGATTGTTTAAAAGCTCTACAATTCTATAAGCTAAAGCTTCTTGAGTTTCTTTTGTCTTGGGGTCGCCATCTACTTTTATACAATAATCTTTTTCCTTAATTGCTGCATAATTAGTAGTCACAGGAACGCACCCTACCATTGCCGACTCTCGCAATGAAATACAATCTATTTCTCCATAGGAACACCCATAATAATGAATAACTGAAGTAGACTTTTCATACATTAATTGGTTATGTCCGATACTACCATGTTCTACGACTCCTTCCTGCTGCATTAATTCCATCATTTTCTGCTTCCAAGGAATTATTTTTTCACTACTGTCACGCTTAGTCCATCCATAGTAAATATTAAGTTCCGCCTCTGGAATTTCTCTTTTAATAATCGGCCATCCCCAGGTCAGCATAAATTCTAAACCTCGATAGTACCTAGAAGCGTATACTAATTTATAGGGTTGTTTTTGGTTTTTAGCAAGCTCTAAAACAGAAGAATCTGCACCGTTATTAATAATTGCAAACTTATTATCGGGTAATTCTGGTAATAAGTTACGCTGGTAATAACTTTTGACAAAAATTTTCTGATAAGGGTTTAAGTATATACGATCGTCAAATGTAATTACATCGTGCCAATCAAACCAAATTCTTTTGGCTTTAACATAGGAAGGTAACATCTTAGGATGTCGCCACATAATGAAAGTCTCAAAAGTATCGTACCAGTTAATTTTTTCATAGTTAACATACTTAACTCCTCCATAAATACCCTCTTTATCTTCACAATTAGTAAAAACAGTAACATCATAGCCTTGCTTGACCCATTCTCTAGTCAAAAAGAATACTGCACTATCTGAACCACTAGCACCCTTAGTTTTAATATCAGATTCTAGTACCAAAAAACGCTTTCCTAGATAATATACAATTGACTTTTCCGGCCATTTTTTAGCAGTTAGTTTTTTAGTTAAATCCTGGGTGAAAGGGATTTGAGATTTGATCCACTTTTTGACATTTCCAATCATCATAATATATTGTTGCTTCCTACAAAAGTTATGTTAAACTATTAAATATTATCAACTTATAGCTATTTCAAAAATCTGTGCAGGAAAGTGGGTTTGAGTTTGATTTGTATGGCCGTAAGTTACTATATCGACATAAAATTTTAGGAGAAGTTAAAAATAAGTGACACCTAATGGATATTTATTATTACAACTTCTCAATAGAAAGTTATGCTGATAATAATTTGTATGTCAGTGATAAATTATAGGATACTCTACTATGTTGGTATTTGCCAATTTATTATGATAGTCCAGCAACAGATAATATTTCCCCCTGCTAGTTTTTTGAGCCTACCAAGTATGGATGAAAAAGGACTGTCATACATATAAAGTGACTTCTACTCCTAGATAGTTGGCATGAGGCTAAAAATGCGATTTATGATACCAGATCTATCTTTTCTTTACAAACTTAATCTACTCAATTGGTGATCTAAAATTTGTCACGAAATTTTCCTAACTAGAAATTTAAGATTTATTTATGGATGGAATATGCACCCTTGCTAATGATAATGTCTTTGATCAACTTGTAGCTCTACTAAATAGTATACAAGTTAATCACAGCAACGAAATACCAGTTTGTATTTATCCTTATAACAACAACATAGAAAGAATTACTGCTGAGATTTCTACACGACCTAACGTCCAAATCTACAACGATTGGGAATCAATAGAAAAATGGGATCAATTTTATCGTGATGTCTGGGATGCTCACCCCAATGCTCATCAAAGGAGGTTAGAGAAGGGATTTGTCCCCTATTATAGATTTGGACATCATCGTCCGTTCTGTGCTTTTGATGGTCCTTTCGATCGCTTTCTATATATAGATGCAGATGCTTTACTCATGGAACCTGTGGATCGGGTTTTTGATCGACTCAATCAAAGTGACTGGGTAGTATATGATTTTCAGCATAAAGACCCTGGTCATGTCTATGATATTTCATCTCCTAGGTTAGAAGAATTGTTTCCTGAAGAATATATCAAGTCCAGGATTTTTTGTTCTGGTTTCTATGCCTCTAAAAAAGGTATATTTCAGCAAGAAAATATAGATTGGTTTCTGGAAAAGTTACGAGAAGGAGAATCAGAAATACTTTATATATGGGCATCAGATCAACCAATCCTCAACTACATGGTAATGCGGTTAAATTTGAAAGTAGATAATTTGGCTATTAGTCTCTCTCAAAATGAAAGAACAGGTAACAGCGTGACCTCGAAACATTTTACAGAGCAAGACCATATTGTTTACGATCATGGTAAGCGGTTAACATATCTCCACTATATTGGAGTTTCATCAAAAGCATTTACTAAAATTTGTGCCGGAGAAAATATAGATATTCCTTATCGAGATATATTTTTACACTATCGCTATCTACATGAACCGGAGAAAAAACCTAAGTTTATAGGGAAGCCAAAACCTTATAATCCTCCACCAAGTTTAATTGATCAAATCTTCAATAAAATTGGATTATCAAGTTGAAAATACATTAGTATGAAAAATTTTAGTCAAAAAAATACAGATGTAGTTAGCACATTATGACTGTGGAAGGGACAGCTAGGTTATGGTATTGATGATAGATATATTTAGAACTATTGGGGATATGAATTTGTCACAAAATTTTCCTAACTAGAAATTTAAGGTTTATTTATGGATGGAATTTACACCCTCGCTAATGATGTTGTTTACGATCAACTCATTGCCCTACTAAATAGTATAGAGGTTAATCTTAGTCCTGACTTTCCAGTTTGTGTCATCCCTTATGATGATCGCCAGGAAAAGACTATACCAGAAATTCAAGGCCGAAAAAATGTACAATTGTTAGATAATAGGGAAATATTAAATCGGTGGGAAGATTTCTCGACAAAAATTTGGGAAGGTCATCCAAATGCTTTTGCACGTTGGCAAGAAAAAGGAGTCTCTGGAGTTAATCGTATGGGAATGCACCGGAGATTTTGTTCTTTTGATTCGGAAAGTCCGTTTGAAAGATTTATTTTTTTGGATGCTGATATATTGGTTCTCAATTCCTTAGATTATCTCTTTGAAAAACTAGATCCAAATGATGTAGTTGTATATGATTTTCAGTATAAAGACCCTACCCATGTTTACGATGTTAACTCACCTAAATTACTAGAAATTTTTAGTAAAGAAAGGATAGATTCGGAAATATTTTGTGCTGGTTTGTACGCATCAAAAAAGGGTTTATTTCCAGAAGAAAAGCGGAATTGGTTATTAGAGCAACTCAACTCTGGAGATTCAGAACTTTTATATATTAACGGTCCTGACCAGTCAATTATTAATTATATGATCATGCGTTCTCAAATGCAGCTCTATAATTTTTCTCTGCATTTACCTCCAGAAGAAAAAACTGGTTGTTCCGTAACTTCTCCTCATTTTGAATATCGGGATAATTTACTTTATGATAAGGGTGTAAGATTAACTTATTTACATTACATTGGAGTTCCATCTAAAGCATTTACTAGAGTTTGTGCAGGGGAAAATTTAGACTTTCCTTATCGAGATATATTTTTACACTATCGCTATCTACATGAACCGGAGAAAAAACCTAGGTTTATAGGGAAACCAAAACCTTATAATCCTCCACCAAGTTTAATTGATAAAATCTTCAAGAAAATAGGATTATCAAGTTGAGGGTAAATTACAATGAAAGGAATTTATATTGTTGCTAATGATAAGGTACTTGATAACACAATTGCTCTGCTAAAAAGTATCAGATTATATGATTCTGATACTCCAATTATGATGATTCCTTTTGATGAAAATTATCAGCAGGTAGCAGAAATTGTTACGAGTAAATATGGAGTAGAAATTTATCCAGATTTGGAATTTGTAGATAATCTTTGCAACAAATTATATAACATTTTCGGTCAAGGCTTTTTTAACACTCCTAACAAACAAAAAAAACAAGCTTGTTGGTTCGGACCGTTCGATGAATTTCTCTATATTGATGTTGATATTGTTGTCTTTGAAAAAATCGCTGATAATCTAAAATATCTGGAAGATTACGATTTTCTGTGTTGCGACTATCAACATTTAGGTGGGATTAAAAATGTCTTTACATCCAAAGTTATAGAAAATAAAATCTTTACTGAAGAACAACTTCAAGATGTATTTAATAGTGGGTGGTGGGCATCAAAGAAAAACCTGTTTACAGAAAATGAATTGTATGAAACTTTTGCCGAATGTGCTGCCCATACCCAATATTTTGACTTTTCAGAAAAAACCACAGACCAGCCAATTTTTAACTATATAGTATTAAAACATATTTCTCGGCGATTGAATTTGGTCCGACGACCAGAAGGTAAAGGTCCCGGAAGTTGGGCAGGTAGTCCCCATTTTCAACGGGAAGGCGATCGCTTAATTGATACAAAAGTAGGTAAACCTGTGCAATATTTACATTGGGCAGGTTTTCGGATTGAACCAGGATGCCCTTATTGGGATATTTGGGAGGATTATAGATATCTGGGTGAAACAAAACCAACTTACTATCCTAAAAAGACTGAAAAGAAAAAAAGTTTAGGAGAAAAATTGATTGATAAAGTCAAAAATATAGCTAGTAGAATGCGAAAAATGTAAATTCATTGAATGATTGGCTCAGACAAAAAAAATCAGGTTCATAATTACTTCAAATAACTAAAATCCACTCTCCTTATTTAAGTAAAACTGAAACAATATAAAGACTTACAATTCAACTGGAAGAAAAACTTGAACAATTAAAAAATTATTTCAGAAGTATAGATTAAAAAATGAAAGAATATTGTTTTGGTACATTAGCAGTAGGGAAAGAATATCAATCACTAGCTTTGCTTTTAGCCAAAGATCTTGAAATATATGCTCCTGAAACTAAATTGGTGATTGTAACTAATAATCCTAAATATTTTAATAAACAGTGCAATGTTTTAGCTTATAAATATCAAGGTAACAGTGTAAAAATCTATAATGACAAAAGATTAGTTATAGAGAAAGCTTTATCTATGTATAATACCTGTATATTTCTAGATGCAGATATAAGAATTGGGCAAAAAGTACCAGCAGATCTAGAGTTTCCACCTGGAATACTTGCTTTTAGTTGTTGGAGTCTTTTTAAATTTATGAATAGAAAAAATGATCAACCAAACATCGTAAATAAAGAATATTGGTTAAGGCAAGAAATAATTACAAAAGTTTCTAATTATTGGCAAATCAACTTAGAAAAATCAAAATTTGTTCAAGATTTTGCTTTTATAATAACTAAAAATGAAAAATATGACCATTTTATTAAAACATGGGAAATAATTGCTGGCTATTTGGAACTTAAAGGCATTTATGCTGGTGCAGGGTTTATTATAGGATTAGCAGCAGCTCATACAGGATTTGCCATTAATTATGATTACGAGAAAAAAATTAAATTTTTCAAAGATAGACTAACCCTGGAAAAAATACGCAAAGAACAAGAAGTTAACGAACAAGAATTACAATTTTTAGAAGAAAGGAAAAGTATTAGTTATTCTCATAATATTTTTGTCAAAATAAATAAAAAATTGAAAAGCAAGTTAGTTTTTTGGATTCGTTTACTGAGTTTAAAAATTACTACTTTGAAATATCAAGAAATATATCGGTGTTTTGATAGTAAGGGTTGATGTACTTGAACCCTAGTTACAGAGATGGTTTCAAAAATTACTTTGGTTTGTTAACCTATCTTTAGGGGCAATAAGAAACGAAAAAAGTTGACCTTCCTTGATATAGATCGAGAGTATAGGCAAAACTACAAAAAAAAAGTTTGCTCCAGAATTGCTATCCATAGCAATTCTCAAGTTACTAAAATACTTTTTTATTTATTAATTTTCTATCCCCTCGAACCCAAATTACCACTCCCTACTCCCTAAAACCAAAGAATTTTGTACTTCACTGAGAGATGAGATGGGAGTTAGTGTATAAATTAATACTCAAGGATTCATTCAAGATATTTTTGAGTTACTATCCTTGTTATACTCAAAATTACTTCCTAACTTTTCCACTTATTCAACTCAAATAATTTTAAGTATTTTTTATTGTTAAAATTTCCAGGTAAAAATATGACTCAGGAACAAAAAAAATTTTGTTTTTGTACTTTGGCACTAGGGCAAAGATATCGCGATATAACCAAAGAGTTAGCTAAAGATTTGGAAACAAATGCTCCAGGAATTTCACTGGTGATTTATACAGAGAAACCTGATGATTTTAGTAGCTATAAAAATGTAATGGCTTTTAAACATCATCAACAAGGTATTCAACATTGTTATAACGATAAAAGATTTCTTTGCCAGAAAGCAATATCCCTATTTCCAGTAGCTATATATATAGATGCTGATACTAGAATTTTAGAATCACTACCAAAAGATATTGAATGGAAACCAGGAATTACTGGACGGCATAAAAATTTAGTAGAACACGTTTCAAAATATCGTGCTTCTAGTTTGCCGATATTGAAAAAGTTGGCAGAGAAGCTAAATATTTCTGATGAGTTATTTAATCATTCTAGTTGGATAGGGGAAGCCTTATTTATTATAGTTAGAGATAATGGTAAGGAAATAGAATTTTTGGAAACTTGGGGGAAGATTTCTAAGTATGCAGAATTAAGAGGAATGCACGCTGGAGAAGGTAGTTTAATGGGGTTAGCAGCAGCAAAAGTTGGATGGGTTATTAATAGTGAAGCGTGGCAAAAAATTAGTGGGGTGACTCAACACTGGGATGCTTCTCGTAGTAAACCAAAAGCAACTTCTTGGGATAAATTACAAAAGAGGATGGGTTATCATTATCGTTTAAATAAAACTAGAATAATGGCTTTAAGAGATTTTGAATTTTATTATCGGTGAGGGCTTTTTAGTAGGACATAAGTAGATGAAATTGGTATAAGAAAAATATTATGTTATGAATCGTGGCATATATATCACTGCAAATGACAAAGTGATAGAACAAGGTATTGCACTATTAAAAAGTATCCGTAAGTATGATAGTGATACACCAGTTATTTTGATTCCCTATGATGATAATTATCACACAGTCGTAGAACGTTTTTCGAGAGATTATGGAGTCAAAATTTATCCAGATTTAGAATTTATTGAAAGATTATCAAACAAACTACAACAAATTTTTGGTAATAAATTTTTTGCCAGACCAAATCAGTTTCGTAAGCAAGCTTGTTGGTTTGGAGAATTTGATGAGTTTTTATACATAGATACAGATATTGTCGTTTTTGATAAAATTATTGATAATCTCAACTATCTAAATGAGTATGATTTCTTGTGTTTTGATTATCAACACTTAGGAGGAATTAAAAATATCTTTACTCCAGAGATTTATCAAGTTTTTAGCAAAGATGAACTGCTGGAAACTTTTAATGGAGGATGGTGGGCATCTAAGAAAAATTTAATTTCAGAACAAGATTTGTATGAGACATTTGCTGAATGTGCTGCTCATCCAGAATACTTTGATTTTTCTCAGAAAACTTCCGATCAACCAATCATTAATTATATGATTTTGAAGCGAATTAAAAAGCGTTTCAATATTGTTAATAGACCCGAAAAAGCACCTGGAAGTTGGGCAGGTACATCACATTTTCATCAAGAAGGTGATAAACTGATAGATCCAACTGTGAATCAACCTTTATCGTATCTACATTGGGCAGGAATTCGGATTCAACCAGGGTGTCCTTATTGGGATATTTGGGAAGATTATAGATACATCGGCGAATCTAAACCAACCCACTATCCCCAAAAAAAAACAGAGAGGAAAAAAAGTATAGGGCGAAGATTTATTGATAAAGTCAAAAAGATAGCTGGACAAATAAAAAAAATTTAGAGTAAATAATAGGAGTCAGGAAGTGAGAGCTAAGGCAATTAATTATATAGAAGGTGGGAGGAATAAATATTCTTTTATCCTTCTTTTCTACCTTGGCTTTCATCCTGACTTTTTGGTTACTCAAGCTGAAAAAATAGCACTTTTTTTTCGCTCTAAACTCTAAAAAGGCTAAAATCTTTATCTGTCAGTGCTTTGAGATTTAATGAGCCAACTCTGGATAGTTAACCAAACAAATTTAACTGTAAAGAGACTTTACCCATTCCCATTCTCTTTGCAACCCCTCTTTCAGAGAAACTTGAGGTTGATAACCCAAAATTTTCTGCGCTTTAGAAACATCAGCGCTGGTATGACGAGCATCTCCCCTAGCTTTTTCCACAAAATTTTTCTTAATTGGACGTCCTACTATTTCCTCCATCATGTTAATAACTTCTGCTAATACTACCCGACTACCTCCACCTATATTAAATACTTCACCTACTGCTTCTGGTACTCTACCTGCTGCTAAGTTAGCTGCTACTGCATCACTAACAAAAGTAAAATCTCTAGTTTGCTGACCATCTCCATAAATAGAAATTGGTTCATCTCCTAAAATCCACTTAAAAAATTTATGAAAGGCCATATCAGGTCGTTGACGGGGACCGTAGACTGTAAAGTAGCGTAAATATACACATGGTACACCAAAATTTTGATGATACAACTTACCTAATCTTTCTGCTGCTAACTTAGTAATACCATAAGGAGATACTGGTTGAGGACAAATAGTCTCTGGGGTAGGGAAAGTTTCCGCATTACCATACACAGAAGAAGTAGAAGCATAAACTAATCTTTTCAAATTAGGAGCATCTTTAGCAGCTTCTAAAATTATTTGAGTAGCATTAATATTACGTTCTGTATAACTACGAAAACCTTCACCCCAACTAGCACGAACACCTGCTTGGGCAGCTTGATGATAAACTATATCTACATCTGTAAGTAACTCTGACCAATTCAAAGACTGAATATCATCTTCTATCAATTGAAAAGCAGGATGGTCTTGAAAATGAGAAATATTCTGACGCTTTAAAGTAGGGTCATAGTAATCATTAAACTGATCTATTCCTATTACTTTATCGCCTTGATTTAATAGAGTTTCTGCTAAATGAGAACCAATAAATCCACCTACTCCTGTAACTATAATATTACTCATTTTTGGCTATATTATATCTTTAGTATTTCTTGGCATTAATGAAAAAGTATACGTTGAAATGTTAATGAGAAAATTTTACCGAACAATCAAGGTATAGAATCTCTTGTTTTCAGGATAAAAATGCTAGGATATTTCCTGATATTCGATCCTCTCAGTTTTAACCAGAGGTAATTATCCATTATCCATTATCGATTATCCATTACCCATTATCCATTAATTTCTTGGAACTAATGAAAAAGTATACGTTGAAATGTTAATGAGAAAATTTTACCGAACAATCAAGGTATAGAATCTCTTGTTTTCAGGATAAAAATGCTAGGATATTTCCTGATATTCGATCCTCTCAGTTTTAACCAGAGGTAATTATCCATTATCAATTATCCATTATCCATTAATTAATTCTCTTCCTTTGCACCCCGTTCCATCTTATCTAAAATTTTACTAAGTTGAATCCAAACAATTAACCCAGTTCCTATAGTTAAAGGAAAACAAATAGAATAAGCAACTAAATTAGTAAATCCAAATAACTGCAAGCTTGATGATAAAAAAATTAATGCACCACTAGCAATACCTAAATAAGGAATCTGTAATGTTAATCCTCTCATACTATATATGTTGAAAGTAGTAGGATTTTCTGACCAATCTTGAACCAGTTGCTTAATTAATTTAGCAAATACTAATCCCGAAGATAAGCTCATCAACAAACCAACTGCGATTAAAAGATAGGGAGGTTGAGGCAGATTATACACAAAAAAATACTTCCTTGATTGATACTTTTTATCTCTTAAAGTAGGTTGGTTAAACTAAGCTTTTTTCACACTCCTCATAGTTTCTATACTTTTCATAAGGAGCAACCCAACTTGATAAATCGAGGTTTTCTTGGGTTTCCTTGCTCAACCCAACCTACAAGTATTATGCTCAACTAATACTAAGTTGATTTTACAGAATTATTCATCCTAGAAAAACTGTTTTGCCTTTAGTCATAATTTGACCTTACCAGAATTAACGAATTAATTTTTACCTATAATTCAGTAATATCAAGACATCAATTAATTAATTTTCTTTTTGCTCAAGAAGTATTAAAGTATAAGAGTCGTTGAATTACGAACTTACCAATGGATAATTGATAATTAATCCATTTAGTTTCAAGCCTCTCCTTTTCAGGAGAAAAAAGAAATTATGATTTCCTTATCTTTAATCTGATGGTTTTAACCAGAGGTAATTATCCATTATCAATTAATGAAAGGAGATTTTTAGGAAAAATTATGACTACTTATTCCTTATTTTCCTAGTAATTCATTTGCATAATATACTATTCAATTTTGACCCCTTGCTTGAAAATTTGTCATTGCCATTACAGAGGGTAAAATTGCCTCAGCTCTCTGTGTAGAAAATTCTGCTAGAGCGCCTAGGGCAAGATTAAACAAACGATTTGGTTGAAGGTCATCTTGAATTAAACCCCACAGACGACCAACCTCTTCTGTGTGAATCCGATCATCTTCTACAATTGCTAGTATCAATTGTTTTCGGAGAAATTCACCCTCTTCGCTCAAAAGATATTGTAAACCTAATTGAGCAGTAGGTAGTATATCAAAATTTTGGTCTGTCTGGGCTATGCCAATCAAATTTTCTAGCCTTTGCCATTGAAACTTTCCATCTTTAAACAATACCTCAATCAACCGACGACGTAATGCTGGGGACTCACCTTTTAATAACCTTCTTGCCACATAAGGATAAGCTATATCTACAATTCTAAAATCTGGATTTAGGGAAAGAGCTAAACCCTCTTCAGTAACTAGAGAACGAATAATTAGAGCAAATTTAGCAGGGACTCGGAAAGGATAATCATACATTAATTCCGAGAATTTATCTGTAATTGTCTTAAAGTTAAAATCCTTGACTTTTTCGCCCATAATATCTCCCAGCACTATTTCTAGAGCTGGTATGATTGGCTGAATATCTACATCTGGTGCAAGAAACCCAAGCTTGACAAAATCTTTAGCCAACTCCTGATAATCTTTATTAATCAAATGAATTACTGAATCAACCAAAGTTTCTTTAGTTTCCTGCTCAAGTTGATCCATCATGCCAAAGTCAATGTAGGCCATCCTACCATCTCTCAAGGCAAATAAGTTGCCGGGATGAGGATCTGCATGAAAAAAGCCAAATTCTAATAACTGACGTAAACCGCTAGTTACACCTACAGTAATAAGACTATCAGTATCAAGACCTGCTGCTTGAACTCTTTCTGTATCTAATAATTTCAGACCATCTATCCATTCTAGGGTCAAAACATGGGTGGTAGTATAACGCCAATATATTGATGGTACTTTCACACTTGGGTCATCTGCGAAATAGGTCGCAAATCTTTCTGCATTACGCCCTTCATTTATATAGTCAATCTCTTCAAATAGCTTTGTGCCAAATTCATCTACAATCATGGATAAATCGTGGCCGAGATTGAGAGGCAACCACGGAGCTAACCAACTTGCTGCCCACCGCATTAAGAATAAATCTAGAGTTATGGTGGGTAGTAAATTTGGTCGTTGAACTTTGACTGCTACATTTTCGCCACTTTTAAGACGTGCCTGATAAACTTGACCCAGACTAGCTGCTGCAACTGGTCTGGGAGAGATTTCGCTATATATATTGTTGATGTTTTGGCCTAATTCTGTCTCAATAATTGAGATGGCTGTCTTGTTGTCAAAAGGTGCTAACTGGTCTTGTAATTTTATTAGTTCTTCTAAGAAGTCTTTCCGAATTAAGTCTGGTCTTGTGGATAGAGCTTGACCTACTTTAATAAATGTTGGTCCTAAACGGGTTAGTATTCTTCGCAGTTGTGTAGCTCGTTCGGGGGTATCTTCTACTTTGTCATATCGCCATTTATCCCACAGAACTCCCAACAGAAAACTAGCAAAAGAAAAGACTATAACTATTAATCGACCTATGACTAACCAAAGACGGTATTGGTAATGTTTAGCGATCGCTTCTGGATCGTACCTTCTATTTGAAATGAAGTGATTATCGCCCACTTTTAATATTTTCCTCTTAAATTTTATATTTTTTATTTATTGTTTTGAAAAAGCGGTCAGCGGTCAGCGGTCAGCAGTCAGCAAGATTATTTTTTTTAAGTTTAAAAGGATATTTCAACTCCTCCTAAAAATCCTGCCCTTTGGTTTGCCGGAGATTAACCCAAGTTCAAAAAGCTGAAGCTGTTTGCGTAGTATCCCGGAACGGAAATACTAAAAGCTGATAGCTAGTTAAATGGCAAATTTTCAGTAATTCAGAAGGTATAGCGCTACGCGCAAGTTATCAACTCAAAAGTTAAAAAGTCAAAAGTTATCTATGACCAAAAAATTAGGTTTCCTGCCCCTTTTAAGGGGGTCAAAAAAATCAATTTCAGTATTTCAAGTCTCTGAATTCAGCGGTCGGTACTGATAACTGAATAAAATTTGATCCCTGCTGTCTTACATTAAATTTTTTTTATTTTTATTAAGTATAGTATACAAAACTACAAATTTCCCAAATGAATTTTAAAGAAATATTAAAGTCAAAACTATTATCAAAATAATTTGGTCTAATACCAATTTCACAAACTTAAACGACACTTATCAAAGTAATCTATCGAACTTGAAAGACAAGAGGTCAAGTTATGTGTAGTCTGACTTTAGGAGATTGATATAACACCCCCCTGTTAAGGCGAAATGTTTTTGGAGGGTTACTCAAAATCCTCGTTACAAAAAAACTTCTGACTTCTAACTTCTAACCTCTGACTACGTTAAAGTTCTTGTAGAGAGTCTTTCAAAGCAAATATAACTTGCTCTTGTTGTGGAGTGGAAAGTTCAGGAAACATAGGCAAAGACAAAACCTGATGGCAAATTTGTTCTACAACTGGTAATTGACGGTGTGCCAAAGATTTGTAAACAGGCTGTAAATGTAAAGGTGTGGGATAGTAAATTGCTGAACCTATTCCCTTATTTTGTAACTGAGCGCGAACCCAATCACGCAGAGAACTAGAAAAACGAGACTTTGCTGTAGCTTCTAACTCTTGACTTTTGAGCATAATTGTGTATTGATTCCAAATACATCTACCTCCAGCTAACTCTTGAGGAGGAACTACAGCACTTATGCCACTAATAAATTTATGGTAAATATCTGCTAAGTCACGACGTTGCTGATTCCAACTATCTAGATAAGGTAATTTAACTTGCAAAATTGCAGCTTGTATGGTATCTAGACGACTATTAATACCGATGTTTTCATAAAAATATTTGTCAGACTGTCCATGATTTTTGAGCATCCGGACTTGAGCAGCGATCGCCGGATTATTTGTGGTCAGAGCGCCACCATCTCCAAAAGCTCCTAAATTTTTAGTAGGAAAAAAACTAAAACAACCAATATCACCAAAACTTCCTATTTTTTGGTTATGCCATTCTGCTCCGGTAGCTTGGGCACAATCTTCTATGACTATTAAATTATACTGGCGAGCGATCGCCATCAACTGGGTCATATCCAAAGGTTGACCAAATAAATGTACTGGCAAAATAACCTTTGTTTTTTCGGTTATAGCTGCTTCAAGTTGTTGAATATCTAAGTTAAAAGTCTGGGGATTAATATCAATAAAAATTGGAGTTGCTCCTAGAGCACTAATTAC
The DNA here is from genome assembly GCF_050016015.1 of Dapis hubbardiae BLCC-M172. Lineage (NCBI taxonomy): Bacteria > Bacillati > Cyanobacteriota > Cyanophyceae > Oscillatoriales > Microcoleaceae > Dapis > Dapis hubbardiae. The sequence continues at coordinate 38,493 of NZ_JBNHEQ010000166.1, read as the reverse complement.
TTCAGTAGTAGCAAAAAAAGTGAAAGGAGTAGTAATTACTTCATCTCCAGGCCCAATATTTACAGCTCGTAAAGCTAAAAATAAAGCATCAGTCCCAGAGTTGCAGGATACACAATGAGATACATCTATATATTTAGCAAATTGTTTTTCAAAGTCATCAACAATAGAACCTCCAATATAACGACCAGAAGCAAGTACATCTTGAACTTTGGCATTTATTTGTTCGCGAATTATTTCATACTGTCGTGTTAAATCTAGAGGGGGAACATTAGTCATATTGATAGTAATGAATTAGAGAATAAGAGTATAATCAAAATTATAGTATTGTTATCGTCAAATGCTTTCACAAAAGTGATTTCTTTGAGAGGTCTTTAGTAGCGATATTAGTATTATCATCTCCGAACACAACAATGTATTAGCTTTTTCTCTTCTTCCTAAATCTCATATCTAAATCCCTACATTCAAAATCAGTTCTCAAGTCTAATTCCTAATTTATATACCAATCAGGAATGATTTATGGGGTGCATCTCAATATTTGCAAAAATACTTTTTTCTTATTCTCTATTCCCTATTACCGAAAAATAAAGGTATAAAGCCTCTCACTCGCTGTGGAGAAACAAGAAAAAATTTTCCTTTTATTCAATCCTCTCCCTAAAAGGAAGAGGTAATTATCAATCATCCATTATCCATTATTGAACCTGTTCCCTGTTCCCTAATAGCTATAAATTTTTGTCTTTCTCAAAATTGAGATGCACCCGATTTATGAGATATTTAATAACAATTAAGATAAATCAAAATCCTTTTATATTCTGACTCCTGACTCCTGTACGGGCGATTCGCGAATTAGCAGCATTCCGCAGGAAATCGCCCCTACCACTAAAATATTACAACTGAAATAGGATTGCTATATATATTTAGAAAAGAATATAGCAATCCTATTTTATTCGTGTCATTTCAGTTATCACTTAACAGTTATAGTTATTCTGAATAAGACTGGAACGAGTGTTTCTTTCCTTGAAAGGGTTTCAGCAAAAAAAATGTTTCATCCTTATTTTAAATGACTATATCAGTTATCAGGACCTCCAACTAAAGCCCGGATATTTGAAATAATGAAGTTGATTTTTTCAGCCCCTTAAAATGGGAGAATTGAGACATCATTTTTCGGTCAAAAATATTACTTCTTTTTAGGGAAAAGGGAAAATTTAACTGGTGGGAGTTTCAGTTTTTTATTTACTTTTTGATTACCCGCAACCTATTTGAGGATTGATATAGATATTTATCAAAAAATGATAAGAAAAATCAACTATATTTAAACAGATCCTTGTTCCGAACATCTAAGACTATCCCTCAATTTTTTATTCCATCCTATTTAATTTAAGAGGGGATATTTTTTCTAACCTATTTAATTTAAGGGGGGATATTTTTTCTAATCTTTTTAACGACTTTAATTATAAATTTAGAGGATGATTAGGCATGGACTTAATCTTAAGTTCAATAGTAATTGCAGAAATTATACTGATAAATTTGAGGTATTCTTAATAAATTGTCAAACAAATACATTACGCTTCATAAACCAGGACAAGCTAACCTATTATATCTAGAAAGTATAGCTTTACCCATTAAGGTTAGGACATTTCTAAATCCTGTTTGCGCAGCATGACCTAGGAAAACCCTTTAACAATTTACTATACCCTATTCCCTATTCCCTAGCGCTATAAATTAGAAATAATATGAACACTTATAGTCATAAATTAAAAAATATACAACCTGAAGAAACCATAGATTTATCAATTATTGTTCCTTGCTATAACGAAGAACCTAATCTTGATTATCTATTCGAGCGGTTAATCTCAGTTCTTGAACCACTCGGTATGACTTATGAAATTATTTGTGTCAATGATGGAAGTCAGGATAACACTCTCAATTGTTTAGTTGAACACCATGACAGTAATTCTGCAATTAAGGTGATTAACCTGTCCCGTAATTTTGGTAAAGAAGTAGCTATGACTGCTGGTTTGGACTATGCTACGGGAAAGGCAGTAATTCCTATTGATGCCGATCTACAAGACCCACCAGAGTTAATTAGCGATATGGTGGCCAAATGGCAGGAAGGGTATGATGTAGTTTATGGTACTAGAAAATCCCGGTCTGGAGAAACTTGGCTGAAGCAAATGACTGCTAATGGTTTCTCTCGCATCATTCAAAAGATGACTCCAATTAAAATTCCCCAAGATACGGGAGATTTTAGATTAATGGATCGTCAGGTGATTGAGGCGATTAAACAACTGCCAGAAACTCATAGGTTTATGAAAGGTTTATTTGCCTGGGTTGGGTTTAAACAAATCTCTGTAGAATACGATCGCCCAGCTCGATACAAGGGGGAAACAAAATGGAATTATTGGAAATTATGGAACTTTGCTCTTGAGGGTATCACATCTTTTAGCGCAGTTCCCCTAAAAATCTGGAGTTATATCGGATTATCTATATCTTGTATTGCATTTGTCTATGCTACATATCTAATTATTAGGACTCTCATTTGGGGAATTGATGTTCCAGGATATGCTTCATTAATGGTTGTTACTCTATTTTTAGGAGGGGTACAACTTATTACCTTGGGTGTTATTGGGGAATATTTAGGTAGAATTCATGGTGAAGTCAAAAGAAGACCTTTATATTTCGTGCGGGAATTTTATGGATTTAAGTCTAAATAATTCAAAACTTTTAGGTGTCATTTCAGTTATCAGTTACCCTTCTGTAGAGGAAATTCATTAATAGTACCTCTGCAGTAAGGAGGCTTGATATCAGGAATATTCTCTTTTTTTATCCCCTTAAAAGGGAAGGCGCATACCCACTATTTTTCGGTAAATCATAGTAAATAAAGAGTTGCTTAAAACATAAAGTGATTATCGCTCAAATACAGAGAAATGTTTTTTATACTTTTGCTTATTGTCTGTTTATTTTTTCCTCCTATAAAAGTGTTCATAAGAAAATTAAAATTATAAGTTGAAGTCTCTATTCTCACCATATAATAATGTTGACAATTAGTTGGGGTTAGCAACCAAAAAATGATTATTTTTGAATAATTTATGTTTCCTAATTAATTAATTTAATTAATTTTTTAATGGCTTCAAGTATTAATTAATTTGATGAATTTAAAGTAAGAACTGTTATTACTGAGTATTTTAGGATAGGACTTTATAGACATTTATTAAATTTTTACAATTGCTATTGATATTTTTCTACCTTGTGGGTATTCAAACTACTTTTATTTAGGATTTGCTGATTAAATATAAAACCCTTTATAGATAATAGATAAAGGTCAGCCTTTTTAGGCCTGGAAAAAGTACAAGGTTTTCATTCTCTAGAGCTGCAAAAAGTTAGGATTTTGGGTTGAAGCTATTGCTGAAAAATCAAGGGATAATTCTTCTGACTACCTCCTCTAAATTCCCTATTCCTCGTGACTCCTACCCTCACCCATAAGACTTTTTCAGCAAGCCCTATTTAGCTTTTTTTACTAAAGATTTTCTTACAGTTGCTTGAAAAGATTGATATGATTCAATTAACAATTACGGATATAGCTATGGCTTTAGGACTAATTGCTATAGCTATTGGTCTCTCAGCTTGGCAAAAATTAGGATTAGAATGGCAATTATTAATAGCTACAGTTCGTACTATTGTACAGTTAATATTTGTTGGCTATATATTAGCAATAGTATTTACAACTAAACAACCTTGGTTAGTTATTACTATTTTAGTTGTTATGTTAACAGTTGCTTCTGTAGTTGCGAGAAATAGAATTAGTCCAAAAATACCTCGGTTGTTACCTTTAGTTTGGGGTTCCATTTTAACCAGTACAACTTTAAGTATTAGTTATACAAATTTATTCGTTATTAAACCTGAGACTTGGTATGAACCTCAATATTTAATTCCTTTAGTGGGAATAGTATTAGGAAATGCCATGAATGCAGCAGCGATCGCTGGAGAAAGACTTGTCAGTACAATTAATTCTAGTTCAGTAGAAATTGAAACTTATTTAAGTTTAGGAGCTACACCTGAACAAGCAGTTATTAAGTATAAAAAAGATGCTATTCGTGCTGCATTAATACCTACTTTAAATTCAATGATGGTAATTGGAATTGTCACCCTTCCTGGTATTGTTACTGGTCAGTTATTAAGTGGTGTTAATCCTTTGGATGCTGTAGCATATCAAATGTTAATTATGTTTCTTTTGGCTTTTGCAAATTTGACAACAAGTTTATTAGTTACTTATGGTTTATGTAAGCAATTTTTTAATCAGGACGCACAACTTATTAATGGATAATGGATAATGGATAATGAGTAATTGATAATTGATAATGAAAACTATCTCTAATTATCTATCTATTTAAAAGAAGAAGCTTTAAACCTCTAGGGATTAATAGTCAATTAAAAGCCCTACCTAAGTTTGCCTAGAACTTCTATAAAATTATAGATAAAAGAAAACATGATCGTGGAACAATTTACTCTGAAAATCTACTCTCTGTTTATGTAATTTTACCGAATAATTAATAATTAATAGTTAATAGTTAATAATTAATAATTAAGAGTTGATAGTCAATAATTAATTATTCATTCAACAATTAAGGTTTAAAGCCTCCCCTTTCAAGGGGATAAATCAAAAAAATTTCCTTGAGTGCTAATCCCCTTCTTGAAAGAAGGGGTAATTATTAATTATTAATTATTAATTATTAATTGTTCATTGTTAATTGCTGAAATATAGCAATCCTATTTTATTCGTGGCAAAAATTTTACTGCTTTTTAGGTAACAGGCAACAAGCAACAGGTAGGAATTTCAACTTTTTTATCTACTTTTTGATTTTTTACGACCTATTTAGGATTGCTATAATTTGTTTTTGTAATAAGATAAATTTGGATAAATTTGGATAAAGTTGAATAGCATTTTGATAGTAAGTAACAGCTTCATCTAATTTTCCTTGTTTCTCTAAAACCATTCCTAAGTGATAATGAGTCCAGGGAAAATCTGGTTTAATTTTAATAGCTTGATGGTAAGCTTTTACTGCTTCCCTGTAGAGATTATTTTCTCTAAAAATATTACCTAGTGTATGATAATAAGCCCAAGATTTTTTGGGATTAATTCCAATTGCTTGAGCATAAGCAGTCAAAGCTTCGTCTAATTTTCCTTGCTTTTGTAGTAGATATCCTATTTGATTATAATATTCTTCAGTATAATTTTCTGGTTGTTTTTTTTCTTTGTCTAAGATTGAAATGTCGTGATTATTTTGATTTTCATTGCCATAACCTAATAAATCAATAACATTTGAGTTAGATTCACGGATAATTTGCATTTGTTCGGTATTCAAAAACTTATCATAAGGGCGTTTATCATCTCTGAAAAATCTTTTAGCTTTTGGCAAATATCCATCAAACGGTATATTTAACTTCTGACATACGAAAGTTAAATCTGAGGGAATATTTTCATACTTACCAATAAAATAAACTGCTACTTTATTGTTTATTGTGTAAATATTTTAGCTCTTTTGTGCAGATAAATTAGGATACTGGTTTTTCAGCCAGTCATCAAATTTAATAGACTTGTATCGACAGCTAAAATAGTACAAAGATATGGCTCTATCAAAAGGATTTCTTTCAAAGCAAAACTTATAGTAACTATCCCAAATTGAAGGTTCTATTAGACTTTTAATTTTTTGAGCAGTGATATGATTGAAATACTTTTTGTATTCATTTCCTTGAACATCATAATCTAAATAATTTTGTGGCTTTTTCCCAAGAAGTTTTCTGATAGCTTCATCTTCCAAACTAATAGGGGTTATTATGTCATCATCACCACAAAATCTGGATAAAGAAATTTCAATTGATGTACCAGCCGTCTTGATTGTTTTCAGGAAAATAAATTTATATCTGTGGGATATAATCATTATCAAAAGAGAAAATTAGAAAACTTACATATTCAAGAGTCGCTTTATAAATACAAAACCCTGCTTCTACTTTTAAAAAGCTACAGAACTTTGGTCATAATCACATTTTCGCCTGGGTTTGGAAACCAAACCCCTACGATAAAATGTGAGTACATAAGCGCGAATTACTATATTATAAATTACCAATATTTCCCTACTCCTGGACTTAAAATTTTACCGAAAAACTCTGGTATAAAGCCTGCCCTTTTAAGGGGATAAAAAAGAGAATATTTCAAATTTTAAGCCTCTTGCTTTCCTAGGTCATGCTGCGGAAACAGTTAGAGATACTGATAACTGTTAACTGATAACTGATAACTGATAACTGAAATGACTTCAACTATTGGGAAAATGAGCAGCAATTTTTAAACCTTGTGGGTTATAAACTTCTAAAGGAATTTTAGCATTATTACTAATAGCCTCCAAAGCAACCTGTAAAGTTTTCAAATGCTTTTCTAATTCAGTACGACTTTTTTTATCTTTACTACTTTCTACTGCTTTAGCTGTTTTTTTTATTTTCTCCACATAGTCAGAAGTTAACCGCACAGTAATTAAATCCTTAGTAACACTATATTGACAAATTTTTGGTTTTCCTTGACAAGTCTTACTTAAATCCTGATTAGCTTTGGCTAAAGTGTCTAATAATCTTTGGTTAGCTGCTGCTATCTTTAGAAGAGTATTATAAGATTTAATAAGTGGTTTAACTTTAGCAAAATAACTAGAATTATTAGGTACTTCCTCAGCAGAATTTAGAGCTTTTTGCCAATATTCTGTCGCCTCTTTCCAATTAGCTCTCTGTTCAAAAACTTCAGCTTGTTTAGAATAACTAATACCTTGATTATAAGCCTCCTCTCCAATTTGTTCTATAATTCTACGTTCATCAGCTAATTGAAGTTTTTGTTCATACTGAGGTAGTAAATTTTTTGCTTCTAAATAGGCAGTTGTTTGTGGAGGAATAGTAGATATTTTCTCCAACGCATCTGCCCAATTTGAATATATATTTTTCCAGCTTTCAGGAAACTGAGCTATTACCTCTCTTGTCTCTGCTAACTGAGCTGATTTTTTCGCAGCTATTAATTTTTGATTCGCTTCTTCTTCAGTAGTTAACCTTCCTTTAATAGCAACTAAATACTTGCGATATTGCTGCAATTTATTTTTAGCAAAAGGATAAGCTATACTATCTTCTGGTACTTTTTCCAATAGAGCGATCGCTTCTTGCCAAAGTGATTGAATTTCTACCCAGTCTTCTTTTGGTAATGGTAAACTTTTACTATTTTGAGCTGCTTGTTGACCATTACGCAAAGCTTTTCTAATTGTTTCTAAATATTGATTTTCAGTTTGGTAAGTAGACTTTAAATGTTGTGATTCTAAGTAATGTATTGACCAAAATGGAATCTTTTCTAAATCTTGAACTGCTGTTTCTAGCTTTTCTTGTGCTTGCTTTGGAGCTAAAGAGCTTGTGACATTTTTAATTGTTTCTAGTGACTGTTCATTTAACTCTTTTGCTGTTGGTATTATCATACATTTTCCAATTACACAGGGTTGAGTTATTGCATAAAAACAGCCTATTAAAATTGCTAAACTTAAACTGGCACTGAGAAATTCTACTTGAGAAAAGGTAGTTAAGTTAACAGTTGATTCTTTTGTTTTAGGTGATTTTTGTTCTACATAATTTCTGGCTTTTCTTTTGAATTTTTTGGGAGATAAGTCTAATTCTTTTGCATCAAAAGGATTATCTAAATCATCCAGTAATTTTGAGGTAATTTTGATTTCTGACTTTTGACTTTTATCACCAGGAATATTCGGATTTATGACATGAGTATTTGACTCGGATCTCTCGTCAGATTCTAATCTAATAGATATTGCTTCTAAATCTTTTAAATTAAATGGATTATCTAAGGAATCTAATAATTCTGGAGTAATTTTTATTTCAGAACCTATCTTTTCATCTACCCATTTCGGCATAAAAGTTAATGTAGATTCTTCTTGCCTACTCTTCGTAAAAAATGAATGATAAGCATAAGGATATATATGACCTATTACATTCAAACAAATACCTACTTTTTCTATAGATTCTAACTCCTGTTTTAGAACAATACTTTTTAACTCGGCAATTGTTTTTTCTCTATCTATCACCACATTGGCTGGATGTTGACAAACCACCAATAATGTTCCTGCTTTTAAGTCACATTGAATTTCACAAACATCATTGGATTCATGTAAAGATTGCCAGCTTTTTTGTAAATTATGTTCTAAGATTTCTGTATTAATATCTCTAATTGCTGTTTTCATTTTTGCCTTAATAATTTATTAGTTAATTTGCATTTTTTTGGTAATTATATAATTAAATTTAAAATCATCTCTCACAATCTTAATTGACAGTATCTTCCAACTCTGATTGCTACATATAACATTCCTAAACAGATTGTAACATTTGCTGGTAGTGGTTGAGTTTCCAAATCCTATTCTTGCCCTTGGTTTGGATACCAAACCCCCACAGTTTTTTCTCACAAATCATTTATTTATAATTGCTATAGCAATCATAAATAGGTTGTAACATTTGCTCCTAGCAGTTTAATTTCCCAATCTGATTCTTGTCCTTAGTTTGGAGACCAAACCCCTACAGTTTTTTCTGACAAATCATTTATTTATAATTGCTATAGCAATCATAAATAGGTTGTAATAAGTTTCATAATAGTTGAATTAAACTGAAAGCCTTTGAAATTCTGACTCCTGTACGGACGTTGCATACAATGTCCCTACGACTCCTGACTCCTAACTACCACAAAAATACCACAACTAAAATAGGATTGCTATATATACATTTATCCATTTGAAATTATCAATAATTCATTTACTTTTAATTATCCTTAAATTTCTCAATCCTAATTCCTACTGTAAAACCAATTAATTAATAACTCATAGCCAATAGCTAACCGCTGAATGCTTACAGCTAAATTAAACCTAACTCCCGTTTCAACAGATTAATCGAATCTATGCGAATATAATTTTCAATACATCTAATTTCTGGTGGACGAATAATATCTTCCCTATTTTTTTGTAAAGCATCTTTAACTTTATCAAAACAAAATCTATCACAAACAATTATTTTAGCTGACCGCACCATAGAATTAATTTTCTCGGTTTCTATATGTTGGGCAGTAATAACAATTACATCATTTCCACGCCAACCATTAATAATTACTTCTGCAGCTCGTAAAAAACCAGAACTAAGACTAACTAAACCACAGTAACTTCCCTTAGGTAATGTTTTTAGCAATTCAAATTCCTGACTAAAATCATCTATATCAACTGGTATAACTCGGAAAGGTTCTAGGAAAGCTTCTTGAACAGGTTCTGGGATAGACTCTCGGACAGATTGATTTTTTTTAGCAGCTATTTTTTCAGCTTGCCCAATAAAATAACGACTTGTGACAATTGTAGTTGTGAAAAAAAATACTTTGTCTATAGTCTCATCTAATTCTTCCAAAGGAACTAACTGTACCTTTACCGAATTACCTAGAGCTTCTTCCAACTCTTTAGCCATCAATTCTCCAATCCCAATATCATTAGATGGAGCTGTAACTAAAATATTCCTACAACTTAATCGCCAGCTAATCTCTTTGAAGAACATTTCCCTGGCGTTGTATAAACTACAACCTTGGGATAACAATTCATTCAGGCAACTCTTGACTATCGTCTTGGCCCTATGAGTGGTATTTGGATTTTTCTCTAAAGTAGGAGACTTAGACCCTACCTGATTTTCCTGCCCTCTCACATATATACCAGACCCTGCTTTACTTTCTACAAGGCCAGTCTCTTCTAGTTGACGATATACCTTACTTATGGTATTACGATGCAACCCAGTTTGCATCGCAAGTTGCCGGGTACTAGGTAATTGATGGCCAGGGGGAAATTGTCGGGAGGCGATCGCAAACCGAATTTGATTAAATAATTGGTTTGATACGGGAATATCACTATCTGTTTCAATCTTAAAATCAAACATAATTCAAATCAAAAATCAAAAGTCAAAAGTTATCTCTGACTAAGTTTTGGGATTTACCCATGTCCGCGCCCTAAATTTGTAGCGCCAGATCATCATATCAATTATGATATATACCAATCCTAAATAGGTTTTAATGAAGTCAAAAGTTGTTTTTTTAATGGTGATTTAGAGCAACGCTCGAAAAACATTTAGCCTTAAAAGTCGGGGCTGCGCAACCCAATTATTTTGGTAATATTTTATCGTCAGGGTCTTGTCTCCAAATCCCACTTTTGTTTGGGTTTTGAAAGCCAATCCCTACATTTTTTTACCATAAATCATTTAGAATTATTATAGATTTAACATTAATTTTTGCTCCTTCAATAATTGATAATTGATAATGGATAATTGATAATTACCTCTCCCTAAAACGGATTGGATTGAATAAAAGGAAAATAAATTCATTGTTTCTCCTTGATCATGAGAGGCTTTAAACCTTAATTATTCGGTAAAAAATTAACTATCAAACCTCATCTTTCAAGGGGATGAAAAAGAAAATTCCGGTTTTCCAGCCTTCTTATTCGCTAATTAATAACTGAAATGACACAACTAGAAATCCATACCACCCATATTAAAGTCCCTAATGGAGACCTTCAAATAGATTCCTATTTAGCACAACCATCAGGAGTTGGTCCATTTCCGGCAGTGGTAGTGGTGCAAGAAATATTTGGGGTTAATAGCCATATTAGGGAAGTAACAGAAAAAATTGCCAAAGAAGGTTATGTGGCGATCGCTCCCTCAATTTACCAACGTCAAGCTCCTGGTTTTGAAGTGGGGTACACTGAGGAGGATTTAATATTAGGTCGCAAATACAAAGAACAAACCAAAGCTTCAGAACTATTAAGCGATATTCAAGCTACTATTAATTATCTCAAAACCCTACCTACTGTTAAACTAGATAAATTTGGTTGTATAGGTTTCTGTTTTGGAGGCCATGTTACTTATCTAGCAGCTACTTTGCCAGAAATTGAAGCAACCGCGTCTTTCTATGGAGGTGGTATTGCTACTGGTACTCCCGGTGGTGGTGAACCTACTATTACTCTCACTCCTAAAATTAGTGGTACGATATATTGTTTCTTTGGTACAGAAGATCCTCTAATTCCCATAGAACAAGTAGACCAAATAGAAGTAGAATTACAAAAACATCAAATTAAACATCAAGTATTTCGTTATCCGGCAGACCACGGTTTCTTTTGTGACCATCGTAGTAGTTACAATACTGAAGCTGCTGCTGATGCTTGGGTTAAGACAAAAGAACTATTTAATCAACAATTGATGAATAATGGATAATGGATAATGAATAGTGGATAATTGATAATGGATAATGGATAATGAATAGTGGATAATTGATAATTGATAATGAAAACTATCTTGAATTAGGAATTGCTGATTAGAACTAAAAGTATTTATAGATAGAGGTTTTAGCCTTTTTAGGTACTAATAAAGTACCAGCTTTTAGATGCCAGAGATGCAAAAATTTAGCATTTTGGGCAAGATAGGAAAAGAAAATCAAGAGACGATTTTTCTGACTACCTCCTCTATAGAACCCCTGAAGGGATCTATTTAAAATTATAGATTGAGAGTAGGGGTAGGGACGTTGCATAAGGGCGTCCGTACGGGAGAGATGGGGAGATGGGGAGATGGGGTGTATTAGATATCTGCCACTCATCCCATCATCAAATCAATTATTACCGAATTATTAATAATTAATAATTAAATAATTCTGGTTTAAAGTCTCCCCTTGGATAGGGGAAAAAAAGTGCTAGGATATTTCGTTATCTTCAATTCCCGTGAGGTTTTAACCAGAGGTAATTATCAATTATCCATTATCAATTAATGAACCATTTTTTATCAATTAATTAATTCTCCCTCTAACCTATTTTCTGGAGATACGCTTAGGGCTTCTATAATTCCCCTGACTCGTGAATTCTGGAGAAATGCTTTTACCAAAAGACTTACATAAGCAAACTATAATTAGGGTTTGCTGATTAAATATCAAAGCTTTTACAGATAAAGGTATTAAATTTTTTAGCTGTAAAAAAAAGTGCTAGCTTTTAAAAAGAGTTTTTCAGCAAGCCCTAATTATCAATTATCAATTATCAATTATCAATTATCGATATGAATCCCGAATCAACTAGCTCTCAAGGAAGTAAACAGTCCTTTACTATGGACGATTTTGCTAAAGCTCTCGAACAACCTCAGTATAATTATGAATTTCAAAAAGGACAAATAGTTACTGGAAAAGTACATAGTTATGAATCTGAAGGTATTTACGTTGATATAGGGGGTAAGTCTTTAGCTCTTTTACCCATTCAAGAAGCTTCCTTGGGAGTAACACAAGATTTATCGGAAGCACTACCACTAAAGCTAGAAAGAGAATTTCTAATTATTCGCGAGCAAGACGCAGAGGGTGAAGTGCTTCTTTCTGTTAAGCAGCTAGAAATTAATCAAATATGGGAGAAGTTAGTTGAACTAAAAGAAGGTGGTCAGTCTTTCCAAGTTCGAGTAATTGGTACTAATAAAGGTGGAGTAACGGTAGATGTGCAATCTTTGCGGGGTTTTGTTCCGCGCTCCCATCTTTTAGCAAAGGATAATTTGGAGTCATTAATTGACCAAGTATTGACTGTCAATTTTTTGGAATTAGACCAAGAAAAAAAGAAAATTGTAATGTCTCAGCGTTTGGCCGCTCAGTCTGCTGGTTTTAGTAAGTTACTTGTTGGTCAGTTGGTGGAAGGAAAAGTTGCGGGAGTGAAACCTTTTGGTATTTTTGTAGATTTAGAGGGTTTAACTGGTTTGCTGCATATTACCCAGGTTAGTCAAAAACGGGTTGATTCTTTATCAACAATTTTTGCCCAGGGTAATTTGGTTAAGGCGATGATTGTTGATTTGGATGAAGGTCGAAAACGAATTTCTCTTTCTACTAAGGTGTTAGAAAATTATCCAGGGGAAATGTTGGAAAAAATTGATGATGTGATGGAGTCTGCGGATGCTCGTGCAGAAAGGGCGAGAAAGGCTTTACCTCAATTACAGTAGCAGGGAATAGGGAATAGGGAATAGGGAATAGTCGGAAAAATATTTCCTAGTCTAAGGTTTATCATCAGTCTAGGTTCTCACCAATTCTTTCTTAGCTATAGGTGTAATTTTTCTATTACTTTTCAGGATGGCTGAATAGGTTTTGAAACTTATTCAGCATTTTTTATAACTCAAAAAAACTCATACAAATCTACTACGGTACTAAATCAGGTTTATGGTTGAAAATGTCAACTATGAAATAATTACCAACAAAAGAGGATAAATGGAAAATCTGAAAAAAGAACCATCTCCAGAAATGATTATGCAAATTGGAACTGGATTTTGGGCATCTAAAATTTTATTGACTGCAGTAAAATTCCAATTATTTACGCTTATATCCCAAAAGGGAAGTATGTCAGCTAGTGAGATTAAATCAACCTTGAAATTGAATTGTGCAGATAGACATCTTTTTGATTTTTTGGATATACTCACAAGTTTTGGGTTTTTAAAGCGGAGTGGTCTATTGGAGAATGCTAAGTATTCAAATAGTGTAGATACAGAAACATTTTTGAACAAGGGTAAACCTTCTTACATAGGAGATTTGTTGGAAATGATGAACAACCGCTTATATGGATTTTGGGGGAATTTAGATGAAGCACTAACTACAGGACTTGCACAGAATGAAGCAAAAAGTGGAGGAGAAAACTTGTTTGATGTTTTAGATAAAAACCCTGTATTACTAAAAGAATTTGTTAATGCAATGACGAGTCTCCAAGTAGGAAATTTTATGAAATTAACCCAGACTTTTGATTTCTCAAAATATAATACTTTCTTGGATGTAGGTGGTTCTGCAGGAGTGTTATCTGTTATGGTGGCAAGGCATTATCCGCAGATAAAATGTACTACATTTGATAGACCTTCTGTTGAACCTATAGCTAATGAAACTATTCAAAGTTTTCAACTTGCAGATCGTGTTAAGGCAGTAAGTGGCGATTTCTTTGCAGTAGAATTACCTAAATCAGATGTTATTACTATGGGAAATATTTTACATGATTGGAATGAAGAGAATAAGGTTAGATTAATTCAGAAAGCTTACGATGCTTTGCCAGATGGGGGAGCATTTATCGCAATTGAAGCAGTGATTGATAATGATAGAAAACAAAATACTTTTGGGATGATGATGAGTTTAAATATGTTGATAGAATCACCTGATGGTGAGGGTTTTGATTACACATTTGATGATTTTAATAGGTGGACTGAACAAGTCGGCTTTAAATCGACAGCTATAATACCCCTGACTGGACCTTCAAGCGCAGCAATTGCATACAAGTGAAAATCGTGATAGCGTCAACAAAATATAAAATGCTCATAGCTGCTAAGAAGTGAAAATTATCCATTTTATCCGCTGAAGCGATAAAACTACGTTTCCCTGAGACGATAGAATTCCATTCCGCTTTCCTACGGAATGCTACGCAAACGCGTTGGCGGAGCCTAGCGGCAGCTATATCGCACTTCTACTTACCAATGCTCTTTTTCATTTTAATAAGCACCTGCGCAGAGCGACAGACTTGTTATCAATATACATCAAAATTCGCTATGAAGCAAAAATCCTGTATTTATTGCATATCAAGACTTGTAGCGTTTCTGAAAAGATTGCTAATACAAGCGCAAAATCACGATTTTTCCCTAAAATTTGGCCCTCGAAAGCTCATTTCAACTTTTTTTGTCAAAATTAGTTTAAATTTTAAATATATTAATCAATTAAATATAAGTTTCATTAATATTAAATTATTTTATAGTCTTATAAAAAGTAGGAAAGAGTCATTTCAATTATCAGTTATCATAAGTTTTGAAACTTAATTCAGCAAATTTTATGGTCTAGATTATTATCAATATGAAATGGTAAGAAAAAGAGGTAAAAATTATCAATTTTATCAAGACAATTTTTCAGCAAATAATTTCATAAAATCCTACTTTACTAATTAGATAAAGTCTCATTAATTAGCCATAATAAATCAGAGATAATTATCTTTTTTTATTAAGTACAATTTTAGAGATAAATGATTTTAAAAAATCATCCTACTTTGGGAACTTACAAAAAATTTTATAGATTATCAATAGGTCAGTATTTTTTCGGAAAATAATAGGAAATTACGCTATAAAACTTCAGTAAATACACTATTGCTAACAGACAAATGTGCATCTTATTCTAGATATATAAATTCATAAAAGGTCAGTTAAAGATGACTACAACTTCCGCAGATTTATCAAAAACTCCAAATCAAAATTCGTCTTTTTTAGGGTCATTATTTGGTTCAGTGAGAGGAGCAGCACAAGCAGTGGGAAACGCCACAGTTCAAGCAGCTTGTGGTGCAGGTGAAGCTATTGGTAGTGTAGCTGTAAATACAACACATGGCCTAGGATATGTTACCGACATGGTGAACAATAGTCCATTATTGCAACCATTAACAAAAGCTCTGAAAATAGATTGGTTGTTAGAAATAGTCGATCGGGTAGATATTGTCAAAGCTGAAACTGAAATTCAACGCCTACAACAACAATATCCTAATGAAAATCCCTCCGAAGTTAGCCATCGTGTAATTTTGGAGAAAGCAATTTATGTTGGGGGGACAGGAGTCGCTACCAGTATTGTACCAGGAATGGCATCAGCACTCATGGCAGTGGACTTAGCAGCTACAACTGCAATACAAGCGGAAATGGTATATCAGATTGCTCATGCTTATGGATTTGATTTACAAGAACCAGCAAGAAAAGGAGAGGTTTTAGGAATTTTTGGTTTAGCTGCTGGAGGTGGTCAAGCTTTAAAAGCTGGTGCTAAATATGCTCTCAAAGCAGGATTTGCTTTTATCCGAAATGTGCCTTTAGCAGGTGCAGTAATTGGTGCTAGTACAAATGCAGTCATGTTATATTCCCTAGGGTATGCAGCTTGTCGGTTCTATGAAGCAAAATTAGCCCCAGAAACTATGGAAACCGCACTAGAAACTGCTCAAGTTGATACCCAGAAATATTTAAAAGCGGCGATCGCTCAACAAGCTATTATGGATCAAATTTTGGTTCATGTAATTTTGGCTGGAAATCCTGGAAAAACTTGGGAGCAAATACTTCCAGAACTTGAGGAAGCTAACCTTAGTCCTGGTTCTTTGGAAATAATTCAGAAGAATATCAAATCTCCTCCATCTCTAGAAAAATTACTTGCTCAAGTTAATGATGAGTTTGCGATTTCAGTTGTAGCTCAGTGTCAAAAAATTGCTGAGTTAGATGAGGTTATTACTCCACAAGAAAAGAAAGTCCTCGAACTAATTAGTAAGAAGTTGAAGGTTGACCTAGCTGCTGTGGAAATGCAAGTTCTTCAAAGTGAGTTAGATGCTTTAGCAGGTATCCTATTGGAATAATAATAAATCCTGTAAAAAATTGAAATGAAACTGCATATTAGGAAGGCTGAATAAGTTTTATGACTTATTCAGCAGTTTTTATAGTTAAATTTTTTTTCAATATGAGATGCTAATAAAAATTATCAATCTTATCAAGTTCATTACCGAATTATTAATAATTAATAATTAAATAATTCGCGCCTTGAAGCCTCCCGTTGGCTAGGGCAAAAAAGTGCATTTCCTTATCTTCAATTCCGTAACGGTTTTAACCACCATATAATTATCAATTATCCATTATCAATTATTAATTAATGAGTTGTAGCGTTTGTAAAAAGATTGCTAATACAGGCGTTAAATTGTGATTTTTCCCTAAAATTTTGCCTTTGATAGCTCATTTAAACTTTTTTTGTCAAAATTTTTCCTGCCTATAAATTTAGATAAATACAGTGTATTTCATCAAGGGTAAAGTCTAGTTATTAGAGGCAATATGTCTGTGTTACTTTAATTTAGACAGTTATTACAGGCAAGATGCCTGTGTTACTTTAATTTAGACAGTTATTACAGGCAAGATGCCTGTGTTACTTTAA